>DASZJM010000020.1:0-16723 GCA_035948165.1 Candidatus Methylomirabilota bacterium | reverse complement strand
CGGTAGTGGGTGGCCGCGGCCGAGAGGTTGGTGATCTGATGGTCGGCCAGCGCGCGGAGCAGCCGGTCCGGGTCGAAGCGGCCCGCGTAGGCGCCGGTGGCCACGCCGAGGGCGAGCGGGCCGAGCGTGCCGTGCCAGAGGCCGTGGCCCCACGCGGGCGACGAGGGGCAGAAGAAGCGGTCGCCGGGCCGGATGCCGGTGCCGTAGAGCGCGGCGATCATCAGGGTCACGATGCTGCGGTGGGTGTGGCGCACCGCCGCGGGCAGCTCGCGGGTGGTCCCCGAGGTGTACTGGAACACGGCGAGATCGTCGGCTCGCGTCTCGGGCGCGTAGCGCTCCGGATAGCGACCGAGAGCGACGAGGAGCGCGTCGTCGGCCACCACGGTCTCGAGTCCCGGAACCCCGCGCGCGATGTCGGCCTGGGCGGGGGAGACCAGCAGGAGGCGCGGCGCGCAGTCGTCGATGCGCAGGCGCAGGCCGTCGGGCCCGAAGAGCGTGAAGAGGGGCACCGCGATGGCCCCGCGCTTGATCGCGCCGAAGAGGCCCGCGTAGAACGGCAGCGATGGCTCGAGCATGATGCCCACGCGGTCGCCCTGGCCGACCCCGCGGTCGGCCAGAAAGTGGGCGAAGCGCGCCGACCAGGCCGCGAGGGCCCCGAAGGTGAGGATCTCGTCGCCGCCCCCCTGCTCGGGCGCGCGGACGATGCGCACTGCGGCGTCCGCGGCCGGGTGGCGGTCGATGCACTCGTGGCCGATGTTGAGCCGCTCGCGGTCGCCGTCGAAGAGCTCCCACAGCCGGGCCGGGGAGCAGAGCCGCTGGGCGTCCGCGTAGGAGACGTGGTCGGTCAGCCGGGCCATCGATCGATAGTACCGCATTGACTGCCGCGGTCTCACGGGCTAACGTTCGGCCCCGGGAGGCCCACCACCATGACTTCGACGCAGAAGGTCGCGATCGTCACCGGAGCGAGCAGCGGCATTGGCAAGGCCAGCGCGCTGGCCCTGATGAAGGAGGGCTACGCGGTCGTCTTCGCAGGGCGCCGCAAGGACCTGCTGGAGTCGGCCGCCGCGGAGGGCAAGGGCACGCCGGGCAAGGCCCTGGTGGTGCAGACCGACGTGACCAGTCACGAGTCGATCAAGGCCCTCTTCGCCCAGACCAAGCAGACGTTCGGGCGCCTCGACGTGCTCTTCAACAACGCGGGCGGCGGCGCGCCGCCGGTGCTGTTCGAGGACCTCACCTACGACCAGTGGCAGAACGTGGTCAACGCCAACCTGACCGGCGTCTTCCTGTGCACGCAGGAGGCGTTCAAGATCATGAAGGCCCAGAACCCGATGGGCGGGCGCATCATCAACAACGGGTCGATCTCGGCCCACGCCCCGCGTCCGAACTCGGCGCCCTACACCGCGACCAAGCACGGCGTCACCGGCCTCACCAAGGTGAGCTCGCTCGACGGCCGCAAGTACGACATCGCGGTCGGCCAGATCGACATCGGCAACGCGGGCACTCCCATGACCGAGCGCATGGCCAAGGGCGTTCCGCAGGCCAACGGCACCACCGTGGCGGAACCCACCATGAACGTGAAGGCGGTGGCCGACGCGGTCGTGTACATGTCGAGCCTGCCGCTCGACGCCAACGTGCTCTTCCTCACCGTGATGGCCACCAAGATGCCGTTCGTGGGGCGCGGATAGAGGAGTGGAGTTCCGCTGATCGGAAGGGCCCGATGAGCGAGATCGACGAGGCCGCCGATCCGGCGGCGCTGATCGAGGCGTACTACGAGGCGGGCTGGACCGACGGCCTGCCGGTGGTGCCGCCGTCCGACGCCTCCATCGCCGCGATGCTGGCCGCGGCCGGGCTCGAGGGCCACGAGGAGCTGGGCGTCATCGCCGGGCGCAACGCTATCGTGATCGCGGACAAAGCCGCGACAAATGCGGTGATGGCGGGCTGCCGCCCCGAGTACATGCCGGTGGTGGTGGCCGCCGTGAAGAGCCTCTGCGCGCCCGCCTTCGCCTATCACGGGCCGGCCAGCAGCACCGGCGGCTCCGCGATGGCGCTGGTGGTCAACGGGCCGATCGCGACCCGCCTCGGCATCAACAGCGGCAACAACGCGTTCGGCCAGGGCCACCGGCCCAACGCCACCATCGGGCGCGCGGTGCGCCTCATCATGATGAACGTGATGAACACAAGGCCGGGCCTGCTCGACCGCGCCACCCTCGGCAATCCCGGCAAGTACTCCTTCTGCTTCGCGGAGCACGAGGAGGACCATCCGTGGGAGCCGCTGCACGTCTCGCGGGGCCTCTCGCCCGAGGACAGCGCGGTGACCCTGATCGCGTCGAACAGTCTCTACCAGGTCTACAACCACCTGGCCGCCGAGCCGGAGCCGCTGCTCTACTGCTTCGCGGACGCGCTCGCCAACGTGGGCACCTCGAACCTACTCGGGTTCAACGAGACCCTGATCGTGTTCGCGGGCGAGCACCAGGAGGTGCTGCAGAAGGCGGGCTGGAGCCGCCTCGACGTGCAGCGCTTCCTGATGGAGCACACCCGCCGTCCGGTGGCCGACTACAAGCGCGGGGCGCGGCTGCCCGGCGCGGTCACCGACGCCGACGAGACCACCCTGCGCTACCGCTTCGAGCGGCCCGAGGACATCCTGATCGCGTTCGCGGGCGGCCGGGCCGGCAGCTGGTCGGCCTGCCTGCCGGGGTGGGGGACCAAGTGGACCCGCGCGGTCACCACGCGCATAGGAGACACGCCATGAAGCTCTTCGACCCGACCTCGAAGCCGGTGGAGCGCGCGATCAAGCTCGCCCCGCGCCCGGCGAGCCCGCGAGGCCTGCGCCTCGGACTGGTGGAGAACACGAAGTTCAACGCGAGCCCGATTCTCGAGCGGCTGGCCGAGCGCCTGGCCCAGCGTCATCAGATGACGGTGACGGTGCGGAACCGGAAGCGCTCGGCGAGCCACGAGGTGGACGAGGCGGGGATCCAGGCGCTGCGCGCCCAGACCGACCTCGTCATCTCCGGTGTCGGCGACTGAGGGTCGTGCAGCTCGAGCAGTGTGCTCGACGCGATCCTGATGGAAGAGCAGGGGGTGCCGGCCATCGCCATCGTCACCACTCCGTTCCGCAACACCGGCCGCGCCATGGCCGAGAGCTGGAGCAAGCCGGGCTACTCGTTCCTGGACATGCCGCACCCGATCGCCAACCTCACGCCCGCCCAGCTCGACGAGCGGTGCGACCGGCTAGTGGAGCAGGTGGAGGAGTGGCTGGGGTTCGAGGGGCATTAGCCTGAGCCGCATCCGCTACGACCGCCTGCCCACCGAGCGCGTCAACCCCGAGACCGGCAAGCTCGATCGCCTCTCCGCCGCGCAGATCGCGCGGCTGATGAACCGGGCCGATCGCCGCGCGGTGCGCGCGGTGGGGCGCGCCGCGCCCGCCATCGGCCGCGCGGTGGACCTCATCGTGCGCGCGCTCTCGCGCCGCGGGCGGCTCATCTTCGTGGGCGCGGGCACCAGCGGGCGCCTCGGCGTGCTCGAGGCCGCCGAGTGCCCGCCCACCTTCGACACGCCGCCATCGCTCGTGCAGGCGGTGATCGCGGGCGGCAAGCGCACGGTGTTCCGCTCCGCGGAGGGCGCGGAGGACGACGGCCCCGACGGCGCGCGCCAGATCCGCCGGCGCGTCCGGGCGGGCGACGTGGTGGTGGGCATCGCGGCGAGCGGGGTTACCCTGTTCGTGCGCGCGGCGTTGAAGGAGGCGCGCCGCCGTGGCGCGGCCACCGCGCTGGTCACCTGCAACCCGCAGGTGCCCGCCTCCGCCGCGCGGGTGGTGATCGCCCTGGCCGTCGGCCCCGAGGTGCTCACCGGCTCCACGCGCCTCAAGGCGGGCACCGCGACCAAGCTCGTGCTCAACACGCTCACCACCGCGTTGTTCGCGCGGCTGGGCAAGGTCTACGGCAACCGCATGGTGGACCTGCGCCCCCGCTCGGCCAAGCTGCGCGCCCGCGCCCTGCGCCTGATCGGCCAGCTCGGCCGCGTGCCTCCGCGCGAGGCGGAGCGCCTGCTGAAGGCCTCCGGCGCCAGCGCCAAGGTCGCCATCGCCATGGCCCGCCTCCGCGTCGACGCCCCCGAAGCGCGCCGCCGTCTGAAGGCCGCCGCCGGCTCCCTCCGCCGCGCGCTTCAATAGGGGTCAGGTCTTACATTCCGACATTCTCAGTCGGCCCTTGCACGACGCCGCGCGCGGAAATGTCGGAATGTAAGACCTGACCCCATGAACTAGCGCTTCATCAGCGCCATGGCCGCCTTGGCCTTCTCGGATGCTTCCGCCGCCTGGCCGGCCTGACACGCGTCGTCGGCCTGCTTCACGAGCAGCGCGGCGCGCTTCAGGTCCTCTGGAACCGGGGCAGTCTCGACGGCGGGCGGGGCCTCTTTGTCCTTGTCAGACTGCGCCCCCTCCGGCTGCGCCGGCTGGCCGGGCTGGGTCGGCTGCCCCTGCTGCGGCGGCGTGCCGGGCTTCCCCTTCCCCTGTGCACCGGGCTGCCCCGGCTGCGCCGTCTGGCCCTTGGCTCCCGGCTGGGGCAGCGCGTCCGGCGGTACGTTGCGCGGCATCTGCTTGAGGTCCTGATCGTTCTTGGCCGCCGCCGCCTTCAGCAGCATGGCCTGGGCCGCGTCGACATCGGGGCAGGAGGGAGCGGAGACGGCAGGGGCCGCCGGGTAGACCAGCGCAAAGCACAGGCTGGCAGCGATCCCAGCGGCTTTCGTCACGGGTGTCACCTCAGGCCGGAGACGAGCCGCATTGACCATGCCAAGGAAGAAACGACGAAAAATCGCGGATGCCGCGCCGGGTCGCTGGGGGACCTCCCCCATGAGCAGGTCAGGAGGACGCAGTAATGCTTTCCCGCCTGGGGGCTGAGCCTGGAGCCCGACACCCAGGGCAACGCTTCACCCCGGGCGTCGGGCCCATCGTCTGCGAAGCCGCGGCGTGGTTACGGCAGCGGCGGAAGAGAAGGCACCGGCGGCGGGACGGCCACGCTCGGGATCCTCCCCCACCGGGGGACCCCGTCACCACGCAGCTCGTATCGGCCGTACGGGTTGATCAATCTCATCGCACGGGCTATGACGTAGGCTGCGGCCGGGTTATTTACACCGACTGGTGGCTCGCGAAGTGGAGGTCAGCCCTTGACCCCACCCATGGTCAGGCCGGCGGTCATGCGCCGGCGGAACGCGTAGTAGATCGCGATGGGCGGCATCGCGTAGACGATCGCAGTCGCCATCATGTAGTTCCAGGGCGACTGGTCGCTGTTGAGGAACTGCGCGAGTGCCACCGGCACGGTCATACTCGACTTCGTGGAGAGCAGCAGGAACTGATAGAGGAACTCGTTCCAGGCGAGGAGCAGGGCGTAGGTGCCGACCGCGACGAGCGCCGGGGCCATGAGCGGCAGGTAGATGCTTCGGTAGATCTGGAACGGCGAGGCGCCGTCGATCCGCGCCGACTCGTCGACCTCGATCGGGATGCTCCGGCCGTACTCCTGAAACACGAAGATGGCGTAGGGGGTGGCGAAGGCGACCAACGCCGCGATCACCGACCAGAGGTTGTTGGCGAGGCCGTAGTTCTGCATGATCCGGTAGAACGGGATCGCGAGGAACGACGCCGGGATCACGTAGGTCAGGAGCGCGCAGTTGCTCACCAGCCAGCCGTGGCGGATGCGCATCCGGCCGATCGAGAAGCTGGTCAGCGAGCCGAACAGCAGCGTGAGGAACGTCACCATCACCCCGAGGTAGAGACTGTTGCCGAACTGGCGCCAGAAGTGCTCCAGATACCAGTGGCCCTGGGTCAGCACGCCCCAGAAGCTCTCCACCGATGGCATCTTCGGCCAGAGACGGTCGGTGTACACGTCGCCCTCGGGCTCGAGCGAGATCATCACCATGTTGTAGATCGGCACGAAGGTCCACACCATCAGCACTACCGATAGCACCAGCACCCCGGCGTTACCGAGGTAGCGGCGGCGGCGCATGGCCCGGCGCACGCGCGTCGACGCCCTCGATCCAAGTCTCGCCTCGGCCGTGATCGTGCTCATAGCTGCACCTCCGTGGTCCGGAGCTTGCGCATCAGCACGATCACCAGCGGGATCACCAGCGGGAGCGCCGACATCACCGCCGCCACACCCAGGCGGGGCTGCGCGAGGTCGAAGGCGTCGCGGATTCCGAGCGTGGCCAGCACGTGCGTGGAGTCGGCCGGCCCGCCGCCGGAGATGAAGTAGACCGCGTTGAAGTCGCCCAGCAGGAAGATCGTGGAGAGCAGAGTGCTGATCAGATAGAGGTTGGCGAGCAGCGGGAAGGTGACGTAGACGAACCCGCGTACCCCGGTGGCGCCGTCCACGCGGGCGGTGTCGCGGATCTCGAGTGGGATCGCCATCCGGCCGGCGAGCAGGATCAGCGTCCAGAACGGCGTCCACTTCCAGATGTGGGAGGCGATGACCGCTCCCAGGGCCGTCCAGCGCTCGTTGAGCCAGGACGGCCCTTCGATGTGGAAGAGATGGTAGAGCAGGTTGTTGAGGAAGCCCCACTCGCCGTTCAGCATCCAGTGGATCGAGATGAAGGCCGAGATCTGCGGCACCGCCCAGGGCAGGACGAAGATGAGCAGCAGCACCTTCATCCACCGGCCCGGGCGCATGAAGAACCCGGAGAGCAGCAGGGCCAGGAACATCTTGACGTTGACGCCGAGCGCCAGGTAGAGAACGGTGTTCACCACCGTGGTCTGGTAGATCGGGTCGGCGAACAGCTCCCGGTACAGGCTCGGCTCGCTGCCCAGCCAGAGCCCGTAGACCACCGGGTAGGCGACGAAGGTCAGGAACACCGCGAGGTAGGGCACCACGAAGGCGACCGCCCAGGTGTACTCGCCGCCCTTGAGGCCGCCGCGCAGCGAGCGCGAGAGCGCGTGCCAGCGGATGGCCGGGCGGCCGACGTCGGCGACCGAGACGCTGTTCATGCTGGTCCCTCCGCGCTCAGGTGACGGGGTACTTGGCGAACATCTCTCCGATCCGCTTGAAGGCCTTGTCGATCGCCGCTTCCGGCTTCACTCCCTCCCGGGCCACGTCGATCATGGCCAGACTCCACACGTGCTGGTTGCGGACCTCCGCCATCGCCGGGTTGAACACCAGGGGATCCGGAATGGTCGGGCCGAGGAGACCCTGCTGGACGTAGCCCCGGAGGTGTGGATCCTTCGGATCCTGCCAGAACGGGCTCTTGGCGAGCGACGGCATGACCGGCAGCCACCGGCCCAGGCCCAGCTCGACGAACTCGCCGATCACCTTCGGCTGGATGAAGTACTTCAGGAATTCCTTGGCCACCGCGACGTTCTTGGCCCCCTTCGGGATCAGGCCGGTGGTGTATCCGACGATGCTCGGCACCGGCTTGCCCGCATTGTCGTTGGGATAATTCATGCCCTCGGTGACCATATCCTTGTAGTACCACTCGGGGTGCTTCTCCTTCATCGCGACCTCGGTGGACAGCGTCCCGTCGATGTCCATCACCATGAGCTTCGCGTGGAAGGCGTTGTTGTCATCCGCGTCGTTCCAGTTGATCGCGCTCGGCGGAACGTAGCCATCCCGGTAGGCGCCGCCGAGGTAGGCCGCCGCTTTGGTCGCGGCCTCCTTGACCTTCGGGTCGTCGAGGTGCAGCTTCCCGTCCTTGGTGACGATGTTCTGGCCACCATAGGCCACGAGAAACGCCATGAAGAGGTTGTAGGGATCGACCCCGTTGGACGTTACCTGGAAGCCCAGACCATAGACCTTGCGCTCGCCCTGCTTGCGCAGGCTATCCTGCACTTTCTTGAAGAAATCGAAGTGCGCGTCCCACGTCTTCGGGATGTCCTCGACCTTGAAGCCCGCCTTCTCCACCAGTGGTCGCCAGATATGACACGGGGCGACCGCCGCCCGGAGCGGCACGCCGTAGACGCCGTGCTTCTTGGTGACGGCGTTGTAGGCCCGAATGGACTGCAGCGCGTTCTCACTGAACTGGGCCTTCTGGGTCTCCACGACATCGCTGACGTCGACCCACTTGTCCTGCCACCCGTATATCTGCAGGATCTCGAGCGGGTTGGAATCCAGAATATCGGGGACCACCCCGCTGGTGATCGCCGAGACGATCTTTTGCCGTTCCGGCGCGAAGGGGATGATGCTCAGCTCGATCTTGTTGCCGCTGGCCTTCTCGTAGTCGGCGACCGCCTTCCGCAACGACACATCCTCGTCCTGCACGAACCCCTGCGCGAACCACATGGTGGCGGTGGTCGCCGCCGCCCGGGCAACGTGGGGAAACGCGAGGACACGACTCGCGCCAAGGGCGATCGACCCGCGGAGCACGGAGCGCCGGGTGAGGTATGCCATTGTTCTCTCTCCTCCTGGGCGGGAGTGCCCCGGGGACATTGCGACGGATCGAGAGACGAAGGACTCCCGGGACCCCGAGTACAACGTGATGCACGGCGTGTCAAGGGGGCACCGCAAATGCCGCGCCAGAGAGGCAGCGCTTATTCCGCCGCACCGCGCTAAGCGGCGCACTCACGATCCTAGCTGTGACTGGGGCCGGCGGTGTCCTCGGCGCGGACCGGGGTTTTCCCGCGCAGGAAGTCGAAGTCGCAGCCCTCGTGGGCCTGGAGCACGTGATCGAGGAAGAGGCGGCCGTAGCCTCGGCTGAAGTGGGGCGGCCGGGGCCTCCAGCGTGCGCGTCGACGAGCAAGTTCATCATCGGGAACCCGGAGGGTCAGCCGGCGGTTTGGTATGTCTAGCTCGATCAGGTCGCCGTCCTGCACCAGGGCCAGCGGGCCGCCCGCCTCGGCCTCCGGTGAGACGTGCAGCACCACGGTGCCGTAGGACGTCCCGCTCATCCGCGCGTCCGAGATGCGCACCATGTCCTTCACGCCCTTCTGGAGGAGCTTCTTGGGGATCGGCGCCGCGCCCCACTCCGGCATGCCGGGCGCGCCCTTCGGCCCCACGCGCTTGAGCACCAGCACGCACGTCTCGTCCACGTCGAGCGCCGGGTCGTCGATGCGCGCGTGCAGGTCGGCGTGGTCCTCGAACACCACCGCACGCCCGCGGTGGGTGAGGAGATGCGGGGAGGCGGCCGACTGCTTCAGCACCGCGCCGTCCGGGCAGAGGTTGCCGGTGAGGATGGCGGTGCCGCCCTCGCTGAGCATCGGCATCGCGAGCGAGCGGATCACGTCCGCGTTGTAGTTGACCGCCTCCGCGTTGTTCTCCGCGATGGACTTGCCGGTCACGGTGAGCGCGCCGCCGTGGAGGAGCGGCAGCAGCTCCTTCAGCACCACCGGCAGCCCGCCCGCGTAGAAGAAGTCCTCCATCAGGTACTTCCCGGACGGGCGCACGTTGAGCAGCATCGGGGTGGTGCGCGACAGCTCGTCGAAGCGGGTGAGCGGCAGGTCGACGCCGGCGCGCCCCGCGATCGCGATCAGGTGGATGATCGCGTTGGTGGACCCGCCGATGGCCATGCCGGTGCGCACCGCGTTGTCGAACGCCTCGCAGGTGAGGATCCTCGAAGGCCTGAGGTCCTCGCGCACCATCTCCATGATGCGTCGCCCGGACATCTCGGCGAGCGCCATGCGCCGCGAGTCGGCGGCGGGGATCGCCGCGTTGCCGGGCAGGGTCATGCCGAGCGTCTCGGCCATCGAGGCCATGGTCGACGCGGTGGCGTCCTGGATACTTTGGTACCCGAATTTTCGGTGTGATCGCACGCGATGTTTCATCTTAAGCGCTGAGGGAGAGATCCGCGAGCGACGAGGAGATGGCGTGACGGAGACACCGTGATGCGCCCCATGGTCGGCCGCCGGACGGGGCGTGGCAAGCCCGGGACCGCAAGGCCGCGGTGCGCGCCGTGGCCCGAGCCCCGGCCCGTCCCGCAGGGCCGGCCGCCTGTGCCCCCGCTCAGCCTCGCCCTCTTACCTGCCGCGCTCGCGCCCTGGGTGGCGGACATCGCCGACCGGATCCAATGCACGCCGGACTTCGTCGCCGTGGGCGCCATGGTGGCGGCGGCGGTCATCGGGCGGCAGATCGCGATCCGGCCGAAGCGACAGGATGACTGGGCCGTAGTGCCCACCCTCTGGGGGCTCGCGGTGGGCGCGCCGGGGAGCATGAAAAGTCCGGCCCTCGCCGAAGCGCTCCGCCCGCTCCGTCGGCTGGTCACCGAAGCCCAGGCGCGGGATGAGGAGCACCGCCTCGCCCAGCGCATGCGGGTCGCCGAGCAGAAGGCGCGGCGCCACGAGCTCGCCCGGCGGTTGCGCGAGGCGGTCGCGAACCAAGTGCCGCTGGAGGCCCTCCAGGAGCCCGTGGAGCCGGCGCGGCGGGAGCCACCACCGGTCGAGGAGCGCTACCTGGTCAACGACACGACGGTGGAGAAGCTGGGCGAGCTGCTGAACCAGAATCCCAACGGCCTGCTGCTGTTTCGGGACGAGTTGAGTGGGTTCCTGCACACGATGGACCGGCGGGGGCATGAAAACGACTGGGCGTTTTACTGCGAGGCCTGGAACGGCACGGGAGCGTACACCTACGATCGGATCGGGCGGGGGACGCTGCACATTCGGGCCGCCTGTCAGGGTGGCGGATACTGAGGTCGGAGGAGACCGAGAGACTTCTGCGGAGTCTCGCGGCCAACGAGGCAGCGACTCCTCCTCCCCTCCCGCGAGTCCTGACGCGCGAATGGACCGTCGAGGAGGCCAGGAACCGTCGAGCCCGGCCGCCGGGGAGCACACCGGCAGGGCAGGCTGGCCTACGCCGAGCCATAGCTGGATCACCAGGGCAGTGCGTTAGGTCAAATCCCGAGCGGCCCCAACCATTCGGCCCGGTCGCTGGACGGGGTGGGGCACGAGGCCGGGGATCCGCGGGTCCATGCCGGTGCGAAGGATGGACGGTCACCGGCGCAGCGCCTCGTCCCAACTGATGGGAAGGTCTGCGCCCGATACTGTCCACCGGACGAAGCGTTGGTCCCATATGCGGGATCAAGGCTCGCATCGCCTCCATATGCGGGGAAGCGTGGACGAATGCCTGCAAGGCCGGCTCGCTCTCCCAAACCGAGAGGGTCCAGAAGCGCGCCGCAGTGAGTTCCGTATAAAGGGAATACGCCATCAGCCCCGAGGAGCGTCTAAGCTGTCTCACGATCGGAAACGCCCAGGTGAGCAACCAGGGGATGCGCCTATGTCGCTTGAGGGGCAGAAGTGAGAGCAGGACTAGGTACTCGCGGCTTGCATCGGGCGAATGGCAGGCGCGCCAAGGGGTTGAGGGCATTGGTAGCTGCCTCCTCGTTTTGGTGTGGGTTGTAGTTGCCACCCTTGCCTACCTACCAGGACATACCCCCGTCTCTGTCACCCCAGCAACGTGGAGAATGGCGCGGAACGGTGCGGGCCGGTGAGGAAGGTAAGAAGAAGCCTCTCGGCTGTGCCGGCTCCTGGGACACGGTGACCGAAAATGGCCGATTATGTGGCGGTGACGGAGCCCCGGGGCGCGGCCGAAGCCAAGGGCCTCAGGGAAACCCGGCGGACCAATTCCCAGATTCCCACTGTATTCTCACATCGATTCCCAGTGAACTCCCACGCATTGCCGTCAGTGGAAGGGTTCTGGGACAAGATGAGATTGACGCGGTGATTCAGGCGACGTCTACCTCGAAGGTGAGACGAGTCGATTTCGGTGATTGCGGTCCCTGCAACGACCGAAATCGTGCTGACCGGGACCATCGCTAAGGTGCTATCAGACGACGGCAGTTGAGGCGAGCCTGTTCAGAAGCGTATTGCGTGCGGAGGGGCCGTATGGCAGGCCGGGGCGGCCAGCCGAGCGGTCTACGCCCAAGAAGCAATCAGCTGGCCCGAGCCCCGAGACACGTTCGCGGCTAGAACGACATTGGTGGAGTCCATGTTGGCACTTGACAACCCGAGCATATCGCGGTATTCCTCCACACTACACTCATGACCTGCTGTGCCTCGGGCCGTCAGCTAGCGTTCGTGCTGCTGGTCGTCCTCGTCGCGCTGACGCCGTTGGCCTACTCCAGTCCTCCCGACCCGGTGTGGGTGAGCGGCTTCTTCGACGATGACGACAACGACAACGGCGTCTTCCTCATCACCTCGAGCCACATCACGCTCGATCCCTTCCCGCTGCTCGCCTGGCACCCCGTCCGCGTCTTCTGGCCGAGTCCTGTCCATGAAGACCAGAGCCCAGGGTCCGCGCCGTACCGCTCCACCGCCGACGCTCGCGCCGCGCCGATCACCTGAGTCTCTCCTGAGCGGCTAGCGGCAGCTGATTCGCCGCAGTCCCGCGCCTGGAGCGCGCCACCGCCATTCGAGGGCGTCGCGGCTTGGGCTGCGGCCGTGTCTCACCTGGTTCTCCCGTCGCGTCACTCGGTTGACGCGGTCAACGGGAGACCACGCACCTAGGCAAGGGGCCGATGAGAGTACCGGTGACCGAAATTGAGCCACTCCCATGCGCGTCCGCCTGGTATGGGCGGGTCGCGTGGCGCAGTCGCTGCGCCCTGCTCATCGGGGTCGGCGCCACCCTGTTCTTCTTCAACCTCGGCGCCCGCGTCCTCAGCACCAACGACGAGGCGCGGTTCCCCATGCTGGCGCGGGACATACTCGTGCAAGGTCACTGGCTCCTGCCGCGCTTGGACGGCATCCCCCATTTGAACAAGCCGCCCCTGCATGCCTGGCTCATCGCGCTGGCCTCGTGGCCCACCGGAGCGGTCACGCCATGGACCGCATGCGTGCCATCCGTCTTCGCGGGGCTCGCCGTCGTGGGCGCGACGTACTGGATCGCGCGGCGCCTCTTTGATCGGGAGACGGCGCTGGTGGCTGGCCTGACCGTCCTCACCACGCAGGGCGTCTTCGTCTTCGCCCGCGAGCCGATGCCCGACATGACGTTCTGCGCCGCCCTGACCGGTGCCCTGGCGGCATATGTGGCGGCCGAGGTCGAGGGTCGACGATGGGCGCTCGTCACGTTCTATGGTTTGATCGGGATCGCCTTCTGGACCAAAGGACCGGCTGGGCTGCTGCCGCTGGCCGTCGTCGCCGTCGACCTCGGCGTCACCGACGGCTCGGCAGGGCTACGACGGATCGTTTCGGCGCCAGGGCTGCTTATCCTGGTCCTCCTCGTCGGCGCGTGGGGAGGCCTGATCCTGGCGGCGCCCAACGCCGAGCGGTTCGCCAGCGACGTCGTGAAGGCCGACCTCCTCGCTTGGTACCTGCCCACCAAAGGACTAAGCTGGCGCCAGCTCCTCGACCCTCCATTGCAGGCGCTGGCCATCCTCCTGCCGTGGTCAGTGGCTCTCCCGGGCGCTCTCTGGGCGGCGACTCGGTCGGCTGAGGCTGAACGCGCGCGACGGCTGCGCTTGCTCCTCGTTTGGCTAGGGGTCATGTTCGTGCTCGTTGCCATCACCCGCGAGCAGCGGATGCGATACTATCTGCCGCTCTGTCCCCCGGCCGCGCTGCTGATCGCAGCATGGTACGCGACTTGGCGCTCCCGACGCCGCGCGTGGGGCTTCACTGCGGTCTGGATCCTCGTCGTCCTCGTCGGCCTGGCCATCGATTCTGCTGCGCGCGTGCGATTCAACGCGGCGACCGATCTTCGCGACGCAGGGCGCTATCTCGCGACGGCGACCCGCGTCTATGCCGTCGACGCGCCGGAGCTCGTCTTTTCCTTCTATCTGGAGCGCCCGGTGACGATCCTATCCACCTACCAGGCCTTCGCGGCTCGCCCACAGCCCGGGCATGCGGACCATTTGATCATCGCCGAGCGGGCAACCCCGACCCCCCTCTGCGCGCCCGTGCGCCGCGTGGCAACCGCCACGGTGCATCGACGGCGGTTTGCGATCCTCGACGGGGGTCATCCGCAGCCCGAGGCGGCGAGGGTGCCGCAATGTTGACCTAGCGTCATGTGTGGGATTGCGGGGTTTCTGACCGATCGAGGCATTCCGGACGCTCGCGGCACGTTGCAACGGATGACCCGATCCCTCCGGCATCGCGGACCGGATGACGAGGGCGCGTATCTCGACGACTTCTCGGCGCTCGGCGTCTGCCGGCTGAGCATCGTCGATTTCGAGACCGGCCACCAGCCGATCGCGAACGAGGACGGGACCATCTGGGTCGTCCACAACGGGGAGATCTACAACCTCCAGCCCCTCCGCGATCAGCTCGAGCGCCGGGGTCACCGGTTTCGTACGCAGTCCGACACGGAAGTTATCGTGCATGCATACGAGGAATACGGAGAAGACTGTGCGTCTGCGCTCGACGGCATGTTCGCCTTCGCGATCTGGGACGTTCGGCAGCGGCTGCTCCTCCTGGCGAGGGACCGCATGGGCGAGAAGCCCCTCTACTACCACGCCGGCCCGAACGCCTTCGTGTTCGGCTCCGAGCTGCGGGCACTCCTCGAGCATCCGGCCGTGCCGCGGGAGTTGAGCCTCTCGAGCCTACACCGCTACCTCAGCTTCGAGTACGTGCCGGCACCACATTCGATCCTCGCGGGGATCGACAAGCTCCCACCCGGCCATCAGCTGACGATGAGCCCGGGCGGCACGCCGCGCGTCATGCCGTACTGGGATCTGGCATTTGCCCCGGACGACTCCATCGGGGCGGACGAATGGGCGACCATCCTCCGGCAGGAGCTCGAGCGATCGGTCCGACGGCAGCTCGCGAGTGACGTGCCGCTGGGCGTGTTCCTGAGTGGTGGCGTCGATTCCAGCGCGATTGCGGCGATCGCCACCAAGGTCGGCGGCCGCACCATCAAGACGTTCAGTCTCGGGTTTGCCGAGGCGAGCTACGATGAGCGCCGGTTCGCTCGCACCGTGGCCCGGCACTGCGGCACAGACCACACGGAAGTCGAGTTTTCCCCGAAGGACGCCCTGCGACTCCTGGACCGCGCGGGCGACCTGCTCGATGAGCCGCTGGTCGATGGCTCGTTTCTGCCGCTGGTCCAGCTGTCGCAGGCGGCTCGGCAGGCCGTGGGCGTGGTGCTGAGCGGAGACGGCGGTGACGAGATCTTCTGCGGGTACCCCACATTTCTGGCTGAGCGCGGAGTGCAGTGGGTGCAGCGCTGGCCACGATGGCTTCAGCGCGCGGCCGAGCATGGGGTCGCGCGCCTATCCCCCTCAGCGAGATACGGCAGTGCCGAGTTCCTCCTGAAACAGTTCGTTCGAGGCCTGCCGTTCCCACGGGCCGAGCGCACCCAGCTCTTGCTGGGAGGCCTCACGGCCGTGGAGCGGTCCGCGCTCCTTGCCCCGGGCCCGTCACGCATCGACGTCGACCCGTACGAGGACTTGGCAACAATCGCGGACCAGACGCGCGCGTATTCGCCCATCGACCAGCTCATCTATCAACACTGCAAGTTCTATCTCGCCGGCCAGAATCTGGTCGCGGTCGACCGGGCCAGCATGGCGTGCGGCCTCGAAGTCCGAGCCCCGTTCCTTGACCGGCCCGTTGTCGAGCTCGCCAGTCGCATCCCCTGGCAGCTCAAGCTCGCGGGATGGCAGCCCAAGGCGATCTTGAAGCGGGCACTTCGGGGTCTGGTCCCCGGCGCGATTCTCGCACGTCGGAAACAGGGCTTCGGGGTCCCGATCGGTCAGTGGCTCCGCGGTCCGCTGCGGGATGCGCTCGAAGAACGTCTGGCGTCCGCGCGTGTCGCCCGTGTCGGCCTGTTCAATCCCGAGGCCGTCTCGCGCCTCATGACGGAACATCTCAGTGGAACCCGGGACCACCGGAAGGTGCTGTGGGCGCTGCTGATCTTTGACGCGTGGCGTGAGCGATATCTGCCCGGGCATCGGTGGACGTAGCGACCGAGTATCGGTCGCAATCGAGGCTTTGATGGTCGCGGAATCTCCGCCCGGGGCGCCCTGACGTGTGTGGTCACATCCCGCCACTTCTCGTCGGCCAGATCGACTCGGTTAAGCACCAAATAGCTGAATTGTGATTGGTCTGAACATGACCGGGCCTTGTATGTAGGCACCCAATGTGCAGATACAATGCGCTGCAGCAAGAGGACCGAGCACGGTGACGAGGGGCTCTAGGGTTCCGTGGGTCATCGGCGGTGCGGTCACCGCCGCGCTCGTCGGGTACGGGGCGTGGCTGGTGCTCACCGACGCGCCGGCGTACCAGTATCTGGTCCGCCTCTACGTCGACAAGCGGTTTCTCAAGCAGACCTTGCGGGACTGGGGCCTCCTGGCTCCCGTTATCTTCATCGCCCTCCAAGCCTTGCAGGTCATCATTGCCCCCATCCCCGGCGAGGTGACGGGAATTCTCGGTGGCTATCTGTTCGGCCAATGGGTCGGGCTGTTCTATTCGACCATCGGGCTGACCGTCGGATCCGTCGCCGCGTTCGGCATTGGCCGGTGGCTTGGCGCCCGATACGTCCAGAAGCTGGTCAGCCCGGACATCTGGCAGAAGATGGGGTTCATTGTTGAAGCGGAGGGTACGATTCTCTGCTTCATCATCTTCTTGATCCCCGGGTTGCCGAAGGACATGGTCTGCTATCTCTTTGGTTTGAGTCCGATGCCGTTCTGGGTGTTCACCCTCGCGTCCACCCTCGGTCGCCTCCCTGGCACCTGGGTGCTGTCCGCGCAGGGCGCCCACACCGCAGCCGGCGACTATCTGAGCGCCATTCTTCTGACGGCCGTGGTCGTGGCGGTGGCGCTGCCCCTGTACTACTCCCGTCAGCGGGTCGTTGCATGGTTTGGCGGCAAGAACCGGAGCTCCAAGGACTCC
>DASZJM010000019.1:0-14287 GCA_035948165.1 Candidatus Methylomirabilota bacterium | reverse complement strand
GAGGGCCACGTGGCCGCAGCCCGCGGTCTGGTACTGGCGCAGCTCCTTGGCCACCGCCGCGATCGAGCCGCGGATCACGTGGCGCGTGCCGAGCAGGGCCGGGTCGACCGCGGGGCGGTGGATGCCGTCGAGCAGGAGCGGCACGCGCAGCGTCAGCTCCGGCGCGCCGTCGCGTCCCGCGCCCTTCCAGTGGTTGCCCACCGCCAGCGCTCCCGCCCGGAAGGCGGACGGCGCCATCCCGGAGGCGTGCCAGCCATCTCCCAGTCGGGCGACCCGGCGGAGCGCCGCGTCCGAAGCGCCGCCCACCAGGATGGGCGGCCGCGGCTTCTGCAGCGGCATCGGCGAGACCTTGACGCCGGCCAGCCGGTGCCGCGGCGTCTCGAGCTCCGGAAATTCCTCCGTCCACGCCGCGCGCAAGATCTCGATGGCCTCGTCGGTCCGCCGCCCGCGCTCGCGGAACGGCACCCCTAGCGCGGCGAACTCGCCCTCGAGCCAGCCCACCGCCACCCCCACGATCAGGCGCCCGGCCGAGAGCACGTCCACGCT
Organism: Candidatus Methylomirabilota bacterium; assembly: GCA_035948165.1. GTDB lineage: Bacteria > Methylomirabilota > Methylomirabilia > Rokubacteriales > CSP1-6 > CAMLFJ01. The sequence goes on along the minus strand of DASZJM010000019.1, from coordinate 13,741 downwards.
GGCCAGGAGCTTGGCCACCGGCAGCGGGGAGCGGTAGGGCAGCACGATCACGCTGGTGCCGAGGGCGATGCGCTCGGTCACGCCGGCCAGCCAGGGCAGCACCGCGAGCGGGTCCAGCATGTCGTCGCGGTAAATGAGGGAGACGTCGCGGGGCACCACCACGTGGTCGGTGACCCACACCGAGTCGAGGCCGACCTCCTCCGCGCGTGTGGCCAGCTGGGCGAGCCGCGAGGGCTCGATCGGTCGTCCGTAGTGGGGCAGGCAGATGCCGAGCTTCACGGTGGCCCGGAGCCTACCACGGGCCGGGCGATCAGCGGATGACGGAGGTGGGCGGGGTCCCGGCCATGGTGGCGCGGTCGGACGGCTCGGGCTCCGGCCCGCGGGGCAGGTTGCGCTCGATGAGCCGCCACTGCCGGACCGCGAGCAGACACTTCGAGAACGCCACCTCGCCGCGCGTGTCGTTGATGGTGTGATCGATGTCGACGCGCCCGGTGGAGAGATCCACCTCGCGCACCGCGGCCTCGAAGCGTGGCGAGCTGTGACGGGCGTACTGCACGCACGTGGCGACGTCGGCGCGCGACTGATCGGCGTAGTCGGGCGGCCACGCGAACGCGCAGGTGAGCGCGGCGATGCCGCCCAGGGTGCAACCGAGAACGATGGCCCGGATCATGGCTGGCTCCTTCCTCCGGTCCCTCTCTGGAGCAAGAGGCGAGCCATCCGCGGACGGACGCAGAATCAGGGAGTTGCGGCGGGGTACTTCCGGCGTGGCGCGTCAGCTCCGCGCCACCCAGGAAATTCTTGCTAGGTCAAACGAGCGCGGGCGGCTCGGGGAATTGCTGATCGACTATCCGATGATTGCGCAGCCCGATCGCCTCGCGCTGGATGATCAGGGTGTGACGCGCGTCGAGCGCGCGTGCCCGCGCCTGCCGGTAGCTCGCGAGCGCCGCCGCGCGCCCGGCGCCGTCGAGCGTCCGCTCGAGGGCCTGGCGCCGCTCGGCCACCAGCGCGAGCGCGGCCTCGAGCCGCTCGCCCGCGCGCCCGAGGGTGGCCGCCTTCTCGGCGAGGATCTCCTTCTCGGTGCGCTGGAGCGCTTCCTCGCGCTGGCTCACGCCGGCCCCTCGACCACGCCGGCCGCGATCAGCTCCGCGACGCGGTCGTCCTTGTAGCCCAGGAGATCGCGCAGGATGGCGCGGGTGTGCTGGCCCACCCGGTAGGCGGCCGGCCCCCGCGGGTGGGTGGGCTTGCCGTCCAGGTGATAGGGGCTCGCGGTCACCCGCAGATCGGCGCGCGCCGGGTGGGGGAGCACCGGGAAGAAGGCGCGCGCGGCCAGGTGCTCCTGCGCGATCACCTCGGCCGGCCGCAGCACCGGTGCGCAGGGGATGCGGGCGGCGGTCAGGACCGCGAGAGCCTCGTCGGCGGTGGCGAAGCCGTCGAGCCAGCCGGTGATGACCGCGCGGAGCTCGCGCCAGTTCCGCCGCCGGCTGAGCGACGAGGTGAAGCGCGGGTCCCGCCCGAGCTCCGGCCGCTTCATGAGCCCGAGGAGCCGCTCCCAGAGCCGCGGCGCCCCCACGATCTGCATCGCCATGTAGCGGTCACCGATCCGGTGCACGATCATGCCCGGGCGGGGGTTGCCGTGCTCCTCGCCGCCGTTGAGCACCGAGGCGAACGTCACGCTGTCGGCGCCCACCAGGGCCTCCAGCATCGAGACGTCGAGGTGCGCACCCCGCCCGGTGCGGGCCCGGCGCCAGAGCGCGGCCATGATCGCGCCCATGGCGTGGACGGCGGCCAGCACGTCGGCGGCCTGCAGGTTCGAGGCGCGCGGGGCCGCCTCGTCGCCCTGCTCGAGCGCCATCATCCCGGAGGCCGCGTTGATGATGTGGGCGAAGGCGGGGCGCTCGCGCCAGGGGCCGGTCTGCCCGAAGCCCGAGATCGAGCAGTAGACAACGTCGCTTTTAACCGCGTTGACCGCCGAATAGTCCAGGCCGAGCCGGCCCACCACGCCGGGCGCGAAGTTCTCGATGAACACGTCGGCGTGCCGGGCCAGGCCCAGCACCACCTCGCGGCCCTCGGGCCGGCTCAGGTCGACCGCCACGCTCTCCTTGCCCGCGTTGACGCGCGCGAAGTAGGTCGACTGGTCCTCGCGCCCCGCCTCGATCTGGTGCGGGTTGCGGCGCATCTCGTCGCCCTCGACCGGGCGCTCGATCTTGATGACGCGGGCGCCCAGGTCGGAGAGCAGGCGCGTGCAGTAGGGACCGGCCAGCACCCGGGTGAGGTCGACGACCACGAGGCCGTCCAGCGGGCGCGCGTCTTCGGATGACACGACGGGGGAGGACGCGGCGGGGTGATCCGCGGGTGATCCCGCGGGCGGCGTCATTCGGGCACGCTGTTGATCAGGTACATCGCGCCGAGCAGGCGGCTCGGCGGCCCCCAGTCCCCGAACCAGCGGTTGTAGATCGGGACGATCTCGCCCGTGCGATAGACCTGCGCGAGCGCGCGGTTCACCGCGAGGCGGAAGGCGGGATCGCTGCGGCGGAGCATCAGCCCGTAGGGCTCGTAGGAGAGGAAGTCGTCGAGCACCACGAGGCGCCGCGATCCCTGGTAGCGGAGCCCGAGGCCGATGAGGAGCGTGCGGTCGGAGGCGTAGGCGACCGCCCGGCCCTCCGCCACCGCCGCGAAGCCCTCCGCGTGCTCGCGCACCGGGATGATCTGGGCCTGCACGCCCTGCTGGGCGAGCCACGCGGCGAGCGCGCCCTCGGTGGTGGTCTTGGGGATCACCGCGATCGGCTTGCCCGCGAGGTCGGCGGGGGTCCGCACGCCGGCGTCGGCGGCCACCAGCAGGCTGCCCCCGTCCACGAAGGTCGGATAGCTGAAGTCGACCTGCTCCTGACGGGAGAGGCTGGCGGTGGTGGAGCCGCACTCGAGATCGACGCGGCCGTCCACCACTGCCGCGATGCGATCGTCGGGCGTCACGCGGACCCACTTGATCTGCAGGTCGCTCCGCCCGGCCGCAGCCTGGACCTGGGTGACCACCCGGGTGCACAGGTCGATCGAGTAGCCCACCGGCTCGCCGCGGTCGCCCACGGAGGAGAAGGGCGGCGAGGACTCGCGATAGCCCAGGGTCACGCTCCCGGTCTCGCGGATCTTGCGCAGGGTGTCGGGCGCGGGCGTGGCGCACGCGGCCGCGAGCAGGACGAGGAGGCAGAGCGGAAGGAGTCGCGGGGAAGACATGGCCGTCACCTCAGTTGTCGCGCTTGTCGACGTCGGAGCGCGAGAAGCCGAAGAAGAGCAGTACCGTGAAGTCGTCGTACCTCGACCGGCCCACGCCCGGGTGGGGCGCGTCGACCATGACGTCGCCCTTGCTGTCGAAGGCCCAGAGACGGAGCTCGGCCTGGCCGCGGTTGCGCACCCACTTGAAGAAGGCGAGCTCGGGCACCGGGACGTTGACCACCGGCGCCTGGAAGGCCGGGATGCCGATCAAGGTCTGATCGTGGTCGGTTCCGTAGACCGCGACGAACAGCTTGAGCTTGAGCTCGGGCGAGTCTCCGGCGATCCGCACCCCGTGGGCCTTGAGCCACGTGGTCACGAAGTCCTTCACGAAGCCCTCGTTGCCGGACTGGACTGCGACCTCGAGCGCGACCGGACGGCCGCCGATGCGCGCCAGATCCATGTCCGCGAGCGCGCGCTCGAGCGAGCGGATCAGGAGCTGCTGGGTGATGCCGGCGGGGGCGGTGGCGCCGGTGCTGCTCGCGAGGGAGCAGCCGGCTAGCCACATCCCGAGCAGCGCGGCGACCGCCGCGCGGATCGCGGGTGGCGTGCGGGGGCGCATCCGATCGAGCGGCCTAGGACGCGGTCGCGGACTGGGCGAGACCCGCCGGGCAGGCGACGCCGGTGCCGCCGATGCCGCAGTAGCCCCAGGGGTTCTTGGCGAGGTACTGCTGGTGATAGTCCTCGGCGTAGTAGAACTCGGGCGCCTCCCGGATCTCGGTGGTGATCTCGCCGTAGCCCGCCTTCGTGAGGACCGCCTGGTAGGCCTCCTTCGAGGCCAGGGCGGCGCGGCGCTGGGCGTCGCCGTAGTAGTAGATCGCCGAGCGATACTGGGTCCCGACGTCGTTGCCCTGACGCATGCCCTGCGTCGGGTCGTGGTCCTCCCAGAACACGCGCAGCAGGCTCTCGTAGGAGACCTTGGCCGGGTCGAACACCACCAGCACCGCCTCGGTGTGGCCGGTGGCGCCGCTGCAGACCTCCTCGTAGGTGGGGTTCGGGGTGTGGCCGCCCGCGTAACCGACCGCGGTGGTGTACACGCCGGGCGTCTCCCAGAACTTCCGCTCCGCGCCCCAGAAGCAGCCCAGGCCGAAGACCGCGCGCTCGGTGCCGGCCGGGAAAGGCGGCTCGAGCCGGGCTCCGTTGACGAAGTGGGCGTCGGGCACGGGCATCCGCTCCCGGCGTCCTGGAAGCGCCTCCTCGGCGGACGGCATGCTGCGCTTGCGCAGACCGAACATGGGCTGGGGCCCTCCTTGTCGCTAGAGCCTACCTCAGGGCGGGCCGCGGGGCTACTCTGCTATGCTCCGGCCATGGCTGATAATGGCAGGACTGCGGTGGCACGGGGCAAGTCCGCGTCCGGATGGCGATGGGAGCATGTGCTGGACGGGATCGCGCCGCCGCTGATCTCCCCGCTCGAGCAGGCGGTCCAGGCCGAGCCCGTGGGAGTCGCCCAGCTCCGGTGACGCTCCAGGCCGTCATCTTCGACATGGACGGCGTGCTGGTGGACTCCGAGCCCTTCGGGTTCGAGGCCATGCGCCGGGTGATGGCCCGCCACGGGCTCCCCTACGGCGAAGAGGAGAACGCGGAGTTCCTCGGACGCACCACGCTCGACTCGTGCCGGATCCTCCGGGCGCGTCACCGCCTGCTGGAGTCGGAGGAGACGCTGGCCGACTGGTACGTCGAGGCGATGCTCGAGCAGATCGCCCGCGGCCCGATCCCGATGGCCGGGGTGCCCGAGGTGCTGCGCGGGGTGCGCGGGGCGGGCTACCGCCTGGCGCTGGCGTCCTCGGCCGAGGTCCGGCTGATCGACGCTAACCTCGCGGCCCTGGCGATCCGCCCGCTCTTCGAGGCGGTGGTCTCCGGCACGCAGGTGGCCCGCGGCAAGCCCGCCCCCGACGTCTTCCTCGCCGCCGCCGAGCGGCTCGGCGTGCCCGCGGCCGCGTGCCTCGTGGTGGAGGACTCGCGCAACGGTCTGCTCGCGGCCAAGGCCGCGGGCATGCGCTGCGCGGTCGTGCCGTGCGCGCAGACCCTCCACCAGGAGTTCGGCGAGGCCGATCACCGGATCGCCGCACTGCCCGAGCTGCTCCCGCTGCTCACCTGATCAGATGAGCTTCCAGAGGAAGGCGGCGCGCTCCATTCGTCGCTGGATGGCCACCACCCGCCGGCGGTAGGCCGGGCTCGCCGAGCCGGGCCGCCAGGTCGACGGTTTCGGCAGGACCGCGGCGAGCTGAGCCGCCTCCGCGTCGTCGAGATCGGCGGGGGCCTTGCCGAAGTAGCGCTGGCTCGCCGCGCCCACCCCGTAGAGGCCTGGCCCGAGCTCCACCACGTTCAGGTAGAGCTCGAGGATGCGCCGCTTGGAGAGCTGGCGCTCGAGCTGCCACGTGAGCAGGGCCTCCTTGCCCTTGCGGAGCGGATTGCGCGAGCGCGAGAGCCAGAGGTTCTTGGCGAGCTGCTGCGTGATGGTCGAGGCGCCGCGCGGCAGCTCGTGATCGCGCAGGGCGTCCTCCAGCGCGTTCTGCATCTCGTCGAGCGCGAAGCCGTGGTGCGAGAAGAAGTTCACGTCCTCGGCCACGAGGACCGCGCGCTTCAGGGCGGGGGAGATCGCCGCGTAGGGCGTCCACGTCCACGCCACCCGATCCGATCGGCCCGCCGCCCGTTGCTCGGCCCGGTACTGCTCGATGAACGCGGTCGTGGTGGGGCGGGCGGTGGCGAGCCGGCCGACCGACGGCCAGGTCCAGATCAGGACCCCGAGCCAGATGCCCGCCGCCACGATCACCAGCATCGCGAGGCGGCCCGTCCATCCGGCTCGGGTGCGCATGGGGCATGGTATCGTGGGGCCCGCATGGACGCCCACAAGCAGCGCGTCGCAGACGCGGTGGACCGGCTGGGCGACGAGCTCACCGCGCTGTCCCACGACATCCACGCGCACCCCGAGCTGGCCTTCGAGGAGACCCACGCCGCCGAGCGCCTCGGGCGCTTCCTCGCGGCCCAGGGCTTCCGGGTCGAGGCGGGCGTGGGCGGCATTCCGACCGCGTTCCGGGCGAGCCTCGAGACCGGCCCCGGTCCCACGCTCGCGATCCTGTGCGAGTACGACGCGCTCCCCGGCGTCGGTCACGCCTGCGGCCACAACGTGATCGCGGCGGCGGGCGCCGGCGCGGGCGCGGCCCTCATGGCCGCGCGCGACGTCCTGCCCGCGGGCCGCGTGGTGGTGATCGGCACGCCCGCGGAGGAGCGCGGCGGCGGCAAGGGCTGCCTGGTGGAGGCGGGCGTCTTCCGCGACGTCGACGCGGCCATGATGATCCACGGCTTCGACCGGACGCTCTTGCACCAGGACCTGCTCGGGGTGGCCCGCGTCTCGTTCGAGTGGCAGGGGCGGGCCGCGCACGCCTCGGTCGATCCGTGGGAGGGCGTCAACGCGCTCGACGCGTGTGTGGCCACCTTCAACGGGGTGGCGATGCTGCGGCAGCAGATGCGGCCGGACTGCCGCATCCACGGCGTCGTCGCGGACGGCGGGGCCGCGGCCAACGTCATTCCGGAGCGGGCGGTCGCGGATTTCAACGTGCGGGGGCCGAGCCTCGAGACGATGTGGGCGCTCCATCGGCGCGTGGTCGCGTGCGCGGAGGCGGCCGCGTCCGCCACCGGCACCCGGCTCGGCGTGACCCGCCATCCGGACGTCTACGAGCCCCTCCGGCGTAACCAGGGGCTCCTCGATCTGTTCGCGGCCAACCTGCCGGCCGCCGGGCTCGCGGAGGGGCCGGCCGCGCCCGATCGCCTGGCCTCCTCGGACATCGGCAACGTGAGCCAGGTCACGCCGACCATCCACGCGTGGATCGCGATCGCGCCGCTCGGCACCGCCATCCACACCCGCGAGTTCGCGGCGGCCGCCGCGGCTCCGTCGGCGCGCGTTGGTCTCCTCGCGGGGGCCAAGCTCATGGCGCTGAGCGCGGTCGACCTGCTCGCGGACGGCTCGCGCCTGCGGGCCATCAAGGAGGAGTTCGCCCGGCGGTGAGGAGCCGGCTCGCGCTCGTGGGCGTGGCGGCGCTGCTCACCGTCGCGATCGTCGTGCTGAGCCTCCGCTACATGGACCCGTTCCCGCCGCGGCGGATCGTGCTGGTGACCGGGCAGCCGGGCGGCAGCTACGAGGCCTTCGGCCGCGAGTACAAGCGACGGCTGGCCGGCGAGGGCCTCCGCGTGGAGCTGCAGCCGAGCGCGGGCTCGGTCGAGAACCTGGAGCGTCTGCTGCGCGGCAAGGCGGACGTCGCGTTCGTCCAAGGCGGCACCTACCCGCTCGTGCCGGACCCGGAGCGCCGCCTGCGGGGCATGGCCGCGCTCTACCGGGAGCCGCTCTGGATCTTCTACCGCGGGCGACCCGTCACCGACGGCCTCGCCTCGCTGGCGGGCCGGCGCGTGTCGATCGGGGCCCCGGGCAGCGGCACCGAGGCCACCGCGCGCGCGCTGCTGGGCGAGCTGGGCCTGCCGACGAGCGGCGACGGCATCCTCGGCCTCTCCTCGAGCGAGGCCCGGCGGCAGCTCGAGGAGGGCACCATCGACGCGGCCTTCTTCGTCTCCTCCTACCGGGAGGTCAACGTGGCCGCGCTGCTGCGACGCCCCGACGTGCGCCTGCTCGGCTTCACCCGCGACGTGGCCTTCGCGCGCAACTTCCCCTACCTCACCCCGGTGCGGCTCACCGAGGGGCTGCTCGACCTGAAGGCCGACCTGCCGCGCGAGGAGATCACCCTGATGGCGCCGGCCGCGCTGCTGGTGTGCCGGGCCACGCTGCACCCGCGGGTGGTGGAGCAGCTCCTCACCGTCGCTCGCGACATCCACGGCGCGGGGAGCCTCATCGATCCGCCGCTCCGCTTTCCGAGCCGCGAGGGGGTGGACCTGCCGCTGCACGACGCGGCCGAGTCCTTCCTGCAGCGCGGCGAATCGTTCATGTCCCGGGTGCTGCCCTACTGGGCGCTGCGCTGGGTCGTGCAGCTCCGGCTCGTCCTGCTGCCGCTCGTCGCGGTGTGGGTGCCGCTCTTCAAGATCCTCCCGTGGGTGCTCAGGTGGCGCGGCAACCGCGTCCTCGAGCGCCACTACGCGATCCTGCGCGACGTGGAGGCGGGCGTCGCGGGCGCCACTGACCCCGAGGGCCTGCGGGACCGCATCACGCGGCTCGAGGCGCTCCGCGGGCAGCTCGAGGGACTCTCGCGGCGACTATCGCTGCAGCATCAGCGTGACGTCTACCACTGCCGGGTCCACGTCTCGGTCGTGCTCACCGAGGCGCGCGACCGCCTGCGCCAGCTGGAGCGCGCGGCGGCCCGCTAGCGCTGGCGCCCGCGGGCGGAGAGCACGCCCGCGCGCGAGGAGCGGAAGCGCCGGGGGGCGCCGCGCCGCCGGACCACGCGGCGGCGCCCCCGGTCGCTCAGGATCACGAGCGCGAGGCCGATGCAGAAGCCGGCGAGGCCGATCCACACCGCGGGCAGGTGGCCGGCCAGCCGCACCCCGAGCACGTCGACGGTCCGCTCGCCCGCGCTGCCCGCGGAGCCGGCGAGGCGGGTGCCCGCCACCAGGAAGGACACGAGCGTGGCCAGGGGTAACGCGACGCCCTGAACGCCCAGCGCGAGGCAGGTGCGGGTGACCGCGCGGCGGATCAGCGGCGCCCGTCCGATGAAGAGCATGGCCACGACGGTGGCGACCGCCCACACCGCGAGCATGCCGGTGCGGTCGAGGGTGCCCGCCTTGCCTGCGTTCACCACGGTGGCCACCACGAGGAGCGTGACCGCCCCGGACGCGGCGCCGCCCAGCAGGGTGATCACCGCCTTGGCGAGGCGGATCGGCCAGCGGCGAGGGCGGGGACGCGCGCCGCGGGAGCTCGACGGGGCCGGATCCCGCAACAGGAGCTGCCAGAGGACCAGGCTCGCGCCCAGGTAGAACACGAGCCCCAGCAGCACCAGGAAGTTGGTGCCGTTCATGCGGCTCCTACGGCGCGGCTTTCCAGATCACTCGCTCGTTGGCGTCTCCGAGCGCCAGCTGCGGCACGCCGCCCTGGCGCAGCAGGATCGACACGCGCTGCTTGCCGTCCCGGTCGTGCAGGCTCAGGAACGGGAGCTGGAAGTCCGAGCTGACCCGCAGCCACAGGCGTCCCTTGCCGCTCACGTCGGAGAGGTTGAGGGTGGGCTGGCCGTCGGGGGTGACCGCGAGCATCGCGCGCCCGTTGCCCTCGCCGTCGTAGAGCCACACCGCGGGCGCGCCCGCCGGCTCGAGGCCCACCGCGCTGCGACGGCGCCCGTTGCGATCGTAGAGGGTGAGGCCGGTGGCGCCCTCCGCGGTCAGGGCCAGGAGGGTGCGCGGCCGGCCGCCCTGGTCGAGCAGGGTCACACTCGGCCGGCCGTCGCCCTGCGCGCGCAGCTCGACGCGCGGCCGGTCCGACTGGTCGAGCAGCGCGAGGCTCGCGGCCCCGTCGGCGTGCACGCCGAGCCCGGCCCGGAGGTGCCCGCTGCGCTCGGACAGCTCGACGGCGGCGAGCCCCTGGGCGGTGACGGTCACGACCGCCCGCTCCTGCTGGGTGTCGTCGGCGAGGGCGAGGGCCGCGGTGCCGTCGGGCCGGAGCCCGAGGCTCGCGCGGGCGTGGCCGGCGCCGTCGCGCAGGATGAAGCGCTCGGCCTCGATGGTGTTGGCCACCGGGGGCGAGGCGGCCTGACCCATGACGGTCAGCGCGGCGAGGCCCACCAGGGCCAGCGCGCCGAGCCGCTTGAGGCGTCGGTTCTCGCGCTCGAGGCGGTCGAGGCGACGGGCGAGGTGCTCGTGAAGGTCGTGACGGGTGTCGCTCACGGTCGATCCTCCTACTTCTTGTCTTTCCGGTCGTCCGGTCCGCTGCCCGCGGCCTGCAGCGTGACCTTGTCCCCCACGATGAGGAAGACGACGGTGCCGTTCGAGGCGTTGTAGGTCCACTGCTCCACCGGGCCGAGCTTGGCGATGTCGCTCGGCTTGCCGAGCGCCCGCTCCAGCTCGGCGCGCGTGGAGGCGTTGCGCGATTTCTCCACCAGATCTTCCTTGCTGCGGCTGCAGCCGCCCAGCAGGGCCGCGGCCAGCAGCCACACCAGCATCGTCGTCATCGCTCGGGACATGGCGCGCTCCTCCGGGGGCCGGCTTTTGATCGCGCCGAGTCTATCAGAGTGCCCACTTCCCACGCACCGGCCCGGTGACGCGGCTCGTGGCCTCGAGCGGCGCGGCGAGGACGCGAGTGCTACACTGCGCCGGGCCGCAGGTCGGGAGCCGGCGTGGGCCGGCCCGCCGTCAGCGGCGAGGGAAGCGGCTCAGCGAGCCGCGAAGGAGATCTCGATGATCACACTCGTGGTCAACGGTAAGCAGCAGCGCGTCGACGCCGCCCCCGACCTGCCCCTGCTCTGGGCGATCCGGGAAGACCTGCGCCTCACCGGCACCAAGTACGGCTGCGGCATGGCCCTCTGCGGCGCCTGCACCGTCCACCTGGACGGCAGCCCGATCCGCTCCTGCGTGACGCCGATCTCGGCGGCCGCGGGCAAGAAGGTGACCACCATCGAGGGGCTCTCCGCCCAGGGGACGCATCCAGTGCAGCGCGCGTGGGTGGAGCTCGACGTGCCCCAGTGCGGCTTCTGTCAGTCGGGGCAGATCATGTCCGCCGCCGCGCTGCTGGCCCAGAAGGCCACCCCGACCGACGCGGACATCGACGCGGCGATGGTGGGCAACATCTGCCGCTGCGGGACGTACCAGCGGATCCGCGCCGCCATCCACCGGGCCGCCGCTCTCAAGAAGGGAGGCGCGCGATGAACGCGGTGCTCAGCCGCCGCGCGCTTCTGAAGGGAGGCGTCGCCCTCAGCGCCGGCCTCACCGTCGGCTTCCGCCTCTTCCCCCGCGGCCCCGGCGCGACCCAGGCGCAGACCGCCGGCGTGTTCGCGCCCAACCAGTGGCTCAGCATCGACCGTGACGGACTCGTGACCATCACGAACTCGGTGCCCGAGATGGGCCAGGGCTCGATGACCACCACCACGATCATCATCGCGGACGAGCTCGACGCGGACTGGAAGAAGATCCGGGTGAACCAGGCGCCCGCCGATCCCAAGCGCTACGCCAACCCGATCACCGGCTCGCAGGCCTACGGCGGCAGCCGCGGGGTGCGCGATCACATGGAGATGTGGCGGAAGTCGGCCGCGGCCGCCCGCCAGATGCTCAAGCAGGCCGCCGCCGACGAGTGGGGCGTGCCGGTCGACTCGGTCGACACCGAGCCGGGTGTGGTGGTGCACCGGGCCACCGGCCGCAAGCTCGCCTACGGCCAGCTCGTGGACCGGGCCCAGGCCCTCCCGGTGCCCCAGAACCCCAAGCTCAAGACGCCGGACCAGTTCCGCTACATCGGCAAGAACCTCCACCGGCTCGACTCGCCCGAGAAGGCGACCGGCCGCGGCATCTACGGCATGGACGTGCAGGTCCCGGGGATGCTGGTGGCCTCGATCGAGCGGCCGCCGGTCGTCTCCGGCGGGAAGGTCCAGAGCTTCGACGCGACCGCGGCCAAGGCCATCCGCGGGGTCAAGCACGTGGTGCAGGTGACCAACGGCATCGCGGTGGTGGCCGACCGGTTCCCCACCGCGGTGGCGGGGCGCCGCGCGCTCAAGGTCACCTGGGATCTGGGGCCGGTGGCGCAGGTGAGCAGCGCGCAGATCTCGAGCGAGTACGCGAGGCTGTCCGGGCAGCCGGGCCAGGTCGCGCGCAAGGACGGAGACGTCGAGAAGGCGATGGCGGGAGGAGGTCGCACCCTCGAGGCCGCCTACGAGGTGCCCTTCCTCGAGCACGCGTGCATGGAGCCCATGAACGCGACCGCCCAGGTCACCCCGGACGGCTGCGTGCTGTGGGCGCCGACCCAGAACCCGGGCGGCAGCCAGGCCACCGCGGCGCGGATCACCGGCCTGCCCCCCGAGAAGGTCACCGTGAACACCACGCTGCTGGGCGGCGGCTTCGGGCGGCGCGGCGAGACCGACTTCATCGTCGACGCGGTCGAGACCGCGAAGGCGGTGGGTGCGCCGGTCAAGCTCATGTGGACGCGTGAGGACGACATCCAGCACGGCTTCTACCGCCCCGCCACCTACAACGTCTTCCGCGCCGCGCTCGACGCGGGCGGGATGCCGACCGCGTGGTGGCACCGCATCGTGGGGCCGGGCATCCTCGCGCAGAAGGGCCGCATGCCCGGCAACACCACGGTGGACCCGGCCGCGGTGGCGGGGGCGCGCGACCTGCCCTACGACATCCCGAATCTACAGGTGGAGTGGCTGAACAAGGACTTCGGGGTGCCGCTCGGCTTCTGGCGCTCGGTCGGCTCGTCGCAGAACGCGTTCATTACCGAGAGCTTCGTGGACGAGCTCGCCCACGCGGCGGGCAAGGATCCCTTCGAGTACCGGCGCGCGCTTCTCGCCAAGTCACCCCGCCACCGCGCGGTACTCGAGCTGGCCGCGGCGCGCGCGGGCTGGGGCTCGCCGCCGCCGGCGGGACGCGCGCGCGGCATCGCGGTGGCCTTCTCCTACGGCAGCTACGCCGCGCACGTGATCGAGGCGTCGGTCGCCGCGGACGGGGCGGTGCGGGTGCATCGCGTGGTATGCGCGATCGATTGCGGGATCGCGGTGAACCCGGATCAGGTCAAGGCCCAGATGGAAGGGGGCGCGGTCTACGCGCTCACCGCCGCGCTCTACGGCCAGATCACGGTGGACCACGGGACGGTGCAGCAGTCGAACTTCCACAACTACCCGATGATGCGGATCAACGAGATGCCGGTGGTGGAGACCTACATCCTCGATTCGGGGGAGGCGCCGGGAGGGCTGGGGGAGCCGGGCGTGCCGCCGGTGGCGCCCGCGCTCTGCAACGCGCTCTTCGCGCTCACCGGCAAGCGGATCCGGACGCTGCCGATCCGGACCGAGGAGCTCAGGAAGGCCTGAGCGCCTCGGTCGAGCTACTCCTGCGGCTTGGGCGCGGGCGCCGCGGCCGGGACGGCGACCGCGGCGGGGACCGGGACGGCCGGGACCGGCGCGGCCGGGCTCGTCATCCCGCCCACGGTGGTGCGGCTGGTGGCCTGCGCGTACTTGGCGCGCAGGTCGCGCATCAGCGAGGGGTACGACGAGGTGCGGATGATCCGGTCGAACTGCCCGCGGTAGTTCGCCACGAAGCTCACGCCCTGGACGGCCACGTCGTAGACCGCCCAGCGTGAGTTCACCAGGTGCAGGCGGTAGTCCACAGGGATCTCGGCGCCCCGCGCGGTGACGATCTTGGAGCGCACGGTGGCGAAGTCGCCGTCCACGGTCTCGCCTACGTAGACGATCTGCTCGCCGGCGTAGTTCTCGAGCTTGCCCAGGTAGGCGCGGCCGAGCAGCTGCTTGAACACCACCACGAACTCGTTCTGCTCCTGCGGGGTGCGGTCCCGCCAGTGGACCGCGAGGGCGCGGCGGGCCATCTCGGGGAAGTCGAAGAGGCG
>DASZJM010000018.1:0-10893 GCA_035948165.1 Candidatus Methylomirabilota bacterium | reverse complement strand
CTGGGCGCGCCCGCGATGGCGGTGGCCGCGGACGCGGCGAAGCGCGAGGACGCGGACGGCCTCGTGGAGGCGACCCGGGAGCGCTTCGGGCGCATCGACGTGCTGGTGAACAACGCGGGGATCACGCGGGATCAGCTCCTGGTCCGCATGAAGGACGACGACTGGGACCAGGTGCTCGACACCAACCTGCGCGGCGTGTTCCTGATGACCCGCGCGGTGGGCAAGGTGATGATGAGGCAGAAGAGCGGGCGCATCATCAACATCGCCTCCACCGCGGGGGCCATGGGCAATCCCGGGCAGGTGAACTACTCGGCGGCCAAGGCGGGCGTGATCGGGCTGACCAAGGCGGCGGGCCGCGAGCTGGCGCACTGGAACATCCTGGTGAACGCGGTCGCCCCGGGTCTCATCGAGACCGACATGGCCGCCTCGATCCCGGCGGAGGCGCGGGAGGCGATGCTCCAGCAGGTGCCGCTCAAGCGGATCGGCCAGGGGCGCGAGGTGGCGGAGGTGGTGCGGTTCCTGGCCGGAGACGGGGCGAGCTACATCACGGGTCAGACGATCCACGTCAACGGCGGGCTGTACGTCTGAGCGAATCGAGGATCACTCGCAGTCAGGGGGGAGGGCATGGCGAAGCCGGTTGAGGAGCGCGTGAAGGAGATCATCGTCGAGCAGCTCGGAGTGGAGGAGGACGAGGTGCTGCCCGCGGCCAAGTTCATCGAGGACCTGGGCGCGGACTCCCTCGACACCGTCGAGCTGGTGATGGCGTTCGAGGAGGAGTTCGATCTGGAGATTCCCGACGAGGACGCGGAGAAGATCGCCACCGTCGGGGACGCCATCAGCTACATCAAAGAGAACTCGTAGGCGGAGCGGAGCGGGATGAAGACGGTGGAGATGCGTCGCGTCGTCATCACCGGGGTGGGAGCGGTCACCCCCGTGGGCAACACGGCCGAGGAGTTCTGGGCCGCGCTGATCCAGGGGAAGTCGGGGATCGGTCCCATCACCCGGTTCGACGCCACTCCGCTGCCCACCAAGATCGCGGGCGAGCTGAAGGGGTTCGACCCGCTCCGCTACATGGACAAGAAGGACGACCGCAAGCTCGACCCGTTCCTCAAGTACGCGATCGCCTGCGCGGCGATGGCGGTGGAGGACGCGGGCCTGAACGTCGAGCGGGTGGACCGCACCCGCTTCGGGGTGCTGGTGGGCTCCGGCATCGGCGGCATCAGCACGCTGCTCGAGACCCACAAGATCCTGCTCGAGAAGGGCCCGGATCGCGTCTCCCCGTTCTTCATCCCGATGCTGATCGTGAACATGGCCTCGGGGCTGATCTCGATGCGGTTCGGGGCCAAGGGGCCGAACTCGTCGGTGGTCACCGCGTGCGCCACCGGCAACCACGCCATCGGCGACGCGATGAAGATCATCCAGCGCAACGACGCCGACGTCATGATCGCGGGTGGGTCGGAGGCGATCATCCTGCCCCTCACCTTCGCGGGCTTCTGCCAGATGAAGGCGATGTCGACCAGAAACGATGATCCGGCCCGCGCGAGTCGGCCCTTCGACGCCACCCGCGACGGCTTCGTGTGCGGGGAGGGGGGCGGGCTCCTGGTGCTGGAGTCGCTCGAGCACGCGCTCGGGCGCGACGCGCGGATCTACGCGGAGGTGGTGGGCTACGGAATGACCGGCGACGCCCACCACATGACCGCGCCGGATCCGGAGGCGGACGGGGCGGCCCGCGCGATGGCGCTCGCCATGAAGGACGCGGAGGTCGAGCCCTCCACCGTCGGGTACATCAACGCCCACGGGACCTCGACCCCCTACAACGACAAGTCGGAGACCATGGCGATCAAGCGGGTGTTCGGCGACCACGCGCACAAGCTCGCGGTCTCGTCCACCAAGTCGATGACCGGGCACCTGCTGGGAGCGGCGGGCGGGATCGAGGCGATCGCCACCGCGCTCGCCATCCACCACGGGATCCTGCCGCCCACCATCAACTACGAGACGCCGGATCCGGAGTGCGACCTCGACTACGTGCCGAACCTGGCGCGCAAGCAGGACGTGGAGGTCGCGCTCAGCAACGCGTTCGGATTCGGCGGCACCAACGCCACCATCGTCCTCCGGAAGTATCGCCCCTAGTTGACCGCCGCGGTCGACCCGCGGGGCGCGCTGGGCGGCCGGCTCGGCCACACCTTCCAGGACGCGGATCTCCTCCGGGAGGCGCTCACCCACCGCTCCTTCGCCAACGAGAACGCGGGCGCGCGCGACAACGAGCGCCTCGCCCTGCTGGGCGACGCGATGCTCTCCCTGGTGGTGGCCGAGCGGCTGCTCGCGGCCGCGCCCGCCGATCCGGTGGGCGTGCTCACCCCGCGCCGGGCCGCGCTGGTCTCGGGCGAGAACCTGGGCCGCTGGGCCGCCGCGGTGGATCTGGGGACGCACCTGCGCCTCGGGCGCGGCGAGGAGCAGATGGGTGGCCGCGCCAAGGAGTCGGTGCTGGCCACCGCGCTCGAGGCGGTGCTCGGGGTGATCTACCTCGAGGGCGGCCTCGACGCGGGCCGTCGGGCGATCGGCCTCCTGGCCGTGTGGTAACCTGCGTCCATGCGTCGGTGGCGGTTTTCCCCGTCCGAGCAAGAGTTGAGCAGCCTCAACGGCGAGACCCTCGAGCGCTCCCAGGTGCTGGAGGACCTCCTGCGCCGTAACGTGGAGGACATCTTCCGCGTCGAGCGGCAGGAGATCCGCGGCTCCACCTTCGGCTGGGGCGGGACCCTGCTGGTGGAGCCGGCGCGGGCCCTCGCCCTGATCACGCCGCGCTTCAAGACGTTCGGCTTCACCCCCTTCCTGGGGCGGCAGGGCGATCTGGTCTGGATCCGCGCGGTGCCGCTGGCCGATGTGACCGACCGGGGTCGCTCGAGGGTCAACGTGCTGCTGTTCGTGCTCACCGTGCTCTCCACCCTCGCGGCGGGGTGCCTGGTCAACGGGTCGTTCCCGTTCGTGACCTTCAATCCGTTCCTGCACCCCCTGCGGCTGCTCGACGGCGTCCCGTTCGCGTTTACCCTGCTCGCGATCCTGGGCACCCACGAGTTCGGCCACTACTTCACGGCCCGCGCCTACGGCGCCTCGGTGAGCCTGCCCTACTTCATCCCGGCCCCGCCCCCGATCTTCCTGTTCGGCACGATGGGGGCGGTGATCCGCATGCGCTCGCCCGCGCGGGACCGCAACTCGCTCTTCGACATCGCGGTAGCGGGGCCGCTGGCCGGGCTGGTGGTCGCGGTGCCCGCGCTGCTGCTGGGGCTCTCGTGGTCGCGGGTGGGGATGGTGCTGCCGGAGCACAGCGGGCTCACCTTCGGCGACTCCCTACTGATGCGGGCGCTCACCTGGCTGGTCTTCGGGTCGATCCCGCCGGGGATGGACGTCTTCGTGCACCCGGTGGCCCTCGCGGGCTGGGTGGGGCTCTTCGTCACCGCGCTCAACCTCTTCCCGGTGGGGCAGCTCGACGGCGGCCGCATCGCCTACGCGCTCTTCGGGCCGTGGCACCGCCAGGTCTCCATCGCGACCTTCGTGGGCCTCATGGCGCTCGGCGCGGTGTTCCACTCCGCCAACTGGATCGTCTTCGCGGGCCTGATCCTGCTCCTGATGGGCTTCCACCATCCGCCCCCGCTCGACGACCTCACCCCGCTGTCCCGCCGGCGCTACGTGCTCGGCGTCTTCTGCCTGATCCTCCTCATCCTCCTGATCCCCCCCGTTCCGATCAGCTAGACCACCGTCTCCTCGCGGTGGCGTATTGCCAGACCCGACCCCGGGCGGGTAAGATTGCCGCGCTTTGCGCCGCCTCCTCTACCGTACGTCGCTCGACTCCCGCGGGAGACACGCTCGTGCCTGAAGATCGGGCAGACGCCAAGGGCCTCGAGTCGCTGATCAAGAAGGGCGACGTCGACACCGTGCTCACCGTCTTCGCGGACGGGCTCGGCCGGCTGATGGGCAAGCGCGTCGTCGGCCGCTACTTCCTCGACCACGTGCTGCACGACGGCGTCCACGCCTGTATCTACCTCTTCACGGTGGACATGGAGATGGAGCCCCTGCCGGGCTTCAAGCTCACCTCGTGGGAGCGGGGCTACGGCGACATGAAGCTGGTGCCCGACCTCACCACCTGGCGCCTGCTGCCGTGGCTGCCCAAGACCGCGCTGGTGTTCTGCGACGTCTACACCGAGGAGGGCGAGCCCATCGAGGAGGCGCCGCGCTGGGTGCTCCGCCGCCAGCTCGAGCGCGCCACCCGAATCGGGTACCGGGTGAAGACCGCCTCCGAGCTCGAGCTCTACCTCTTCCGGGAGTCGTTCGACGAGGCGCGGGCCAAGCGCTACCACGGCCTCACCCCGGTCTCGAACTACCTGGAGGACTACCACATCCTCCAGACCTCGAAGGAGGAGCCGCTGGTCCGCGCCATCCGCAACGGGATGGAGGCGGCGCGGGTGCCGGTCGAGTTCTCCAAGGGCGAGTGGGGGCGGGGGCAGGAGGAGATCAACCTGCGCTACGCCGACGCCCTCGAGATGGCCGATCGTCACGTGCTCTACAAGCACGGGGTGAAGGAGATCGCCTGGCAGCAGGGCTGCTCGGTGACCTTCATGGCCAAGTACGACATGGGCGCGGCGGGCTCCTCGTTTCATCTCCACTCCTCGCTGTGGGACCAGGCGGGCCGCCGCAACCTCTTCGCGGCCAAGGGCGGCTCCCGCCAGGGCACGCCGGTCTTCCAGCAGTGGCTCGGCGGCCAGATGGCGATGGCGCGGGAGCTGGCCTACTTCTATGCGCCCACCATCAACGCCTACAAGCGCTATCAGGCCGGCTCGTTCGCGCCGACCCGCATCGCATGGGGCTGGGACAACCGCACCTGCGGCTTCCGCATCTGCGGCGAGGGCGGGGGCTTCCGGGTGGAGAACCGCATCCCGGGGGCGGACGCCAATCCGTACCTCGCCTTCGCGGCCACCATCGCGGCGGGGCTCCACGGCATCGAGAAGAAGCTCGCCCCGCCGCCCATGTTCGAGGGCAACGCCTACGAGAGGGCGGCGCTGCCCGAGGTGCCGAAGACGCTGCGCGACGCGCTCGCGGAGCTGGAGCGGTCGGAGGTCGCGCGGGCCGCCTTCGGGCCCAAGGTGGTGGACCACTACCTCCAGCACGGCCGCCTCGAGCAGCAGGCCTACGACCAGTCGGTCACCGACTGGGAGCTCATCCGCAACTTCGAGCGAATCTAGACCACCCCTCACCCCGGCCCTCTCCCCTGAGGGGAGAGGGGAAGGACTGGCGAGATGGCAGGACGGCTGGAGAAGAAGGTCGCGCTCATCACCGGCGCGGGCATGGGCATGGGCCGCGAGGCCGCCGTCCTGTTCGCCCGCGAGGGCGCGCGGATCGTGGTCGCCGACCTGAACGGCCAGGCCGCGGCCGAGACCGTCGACCTGGTCAAGCGGGCCGGCGGCGAGGCTCTCGCGGTGGTGGGCGACGTCGCGATCGAGGCCGAGGTGAAGCGCATGGTGGAGGACGGGGTGCGCCGCTTCGGTGCGCTCCACGTGCTCTACAACAACGCGGGGGTGCTCTGGAAGGACCGGGACCGCTCGGTGCTCGAGACCGACGGCGAGCAGTGGGACCGGGTGATGGCCATCAACCTCAAGAGCGTCTTTTGGGTCACCAAGTACGGCATCCCGCAGCTGCGCGCGGCCGGCGGCGGCTCGATCATCCTGGTGGGCTCGGTCTCGGCCCTGGCCGGCTTCACCCGCGCCCAGGACGCCTACACCGCGGCCAAGGGCGCGCTGATCTCGCTGAACAAGTCGCTCGCCATCCAGTTCGCCAAGGACAACATCCGCTGCAACGTGATCCACCCGGGCATCGTCGAGACCCCGCTGCAGGCCCCGTACCTCAACGACGCGCTCCGGGCCGAGTTCAAGACCGGAATCCCGCTCGGCCGCATCGGCCAGCCCCGCGACATCGCGAACGCCGCGCTCTTCCTCGCCTCCGACGAGTCGTCGTTCATGACCGGGGCCGAGATGATCGTCGACGGCGGCTTCATGGCCCAATGATGGCCCCGCTCACCCTCACCGGTAAGGAGGCATCCATGCTGAAGCGCGCGCGTCGCGCCCTCGTCCTCGCCCTCGTGACCCCGTGCCTGGCCCTGGTCGCGGCCGGCCCGGCGGCGGCCCAGAAGCAGACGGTGGTCATCTACACCGCCATCGAGAACGAGCAGATCGCCGAGTACAAGAAGGCCTACGAGAAGACCCTGCCGAACGTGGACGTGAAGATGCTCCGCCTCTCCACCGGCGACATCGCGGCCCGATTCATGGCCGAGAAGGACAACATGCAGGCCGACGTGATCTGGGGCGTGGGCGCCACCAACATGCTCCAGTTCAAGAACGCGGGCCTGCTCGAGGCCTACGCCCCGAAGGGCCTGGAGCGCATCCAGCCCCTCTTCCGCGACAAGGCGAACCCGCCCGCCTGGGTGGGCCTCGACATCTACATGTCCGCGTTCTGCTTCAACACCGAGACCGGCAAGAAGCACAGCCTGCCGAAGCCCGAGTCGTGGGCGGACCTGACCAAGCCGGTCTACAAGGGCCACGTGGTGATGCCGAACCCGGCGTCGTCGGGCACCGGCTACCTCTCGGTCGTTTCCATCCTGCAGCGGATGGGCGAGGCGGAGGGCTGGAAGTATCTCGACGCGCTCGACAAGAACATCGCGGAGTACACCAAGTCGGGCTCCAAGCCCTGCAAGGACTCGGCGGCGGGGGAGCGGGCGGTCGGAGTGTCGTTCGAGTACGTGGCCCACGAGATGATCAAGAAGGGCTCGCCGGTCGAGATGGTGCTGCCCAAGGAGGGCTCGGGCTACGAGATCGAGGCGAACGGGCTCACCCGGAAGGGCGCCAAGAACCCGGCCGCCAAGCAGTTCCTCGACTGGGCGATCACCGACGAGTCGCTCAAGATCGCCTCTCAGTTCTTCGCAGCGGTGAGCGTGCCCGGCTTCCCGGTGCCGGAGGGCCTGCCGAAGGACATCAGCAAGGTGGTGTTCCCGAACGACTTCGACTGGTCGGCGAAGAACCGCGACCGTATCCTGGCCGAGTGGCAGAAGCGGTACGCCAAGTAGGGCGAGCTGCAGCCGAAGGCGAGGCGAGCGGATAAGTAATGAAGCTTCCGGCTGATTCGCCTCGCCGGTTGACTGACCACGATCTCGACGCGGGCCTCGCGCGGCTCGGCTACTCGGCGTTCCGGCCGGGCCAGCGCGAGGCGGTGGAGACGCTGCTCGCCCGGGGGCGGCTCCTGCTGGTCGCCCCCACCGGCGGCGGCAAGAGCCTGAGCTACCAGCTCCCGGGCACGCTCCTGCCCGGCACCACGCTGGTCATCTCGCCGCTGGTGGCGTTGATGGCCGATCAGGTGCAGGCCCTGGAGGCGCGCGGCGTCGCCGCCACGTACCTGGCCGCCACCCTCGACGCGGGCGAGATGCGGAGGCGCTTGGCGCGCCTCGCCTCGGGCGCGTTCTCGCTGGTGTACGTGGCGCCGGAGCGCCTCGCGTTTCCCGGCTTCCGCGCCATGTTGCGCGAGCTCGCGGTGCCGCTGGTCGCGATCGACGAGGCCCACTGCATCAGCGAGTGGGGCCACGACTTCCGCCCGGAGTATCTCGAGATCGGCGGCGTGCTCGGCGACTTCCCCTCCGCCCGCGTGCTCGCGTGCACCGCCACCGCGACCCCGATCGTGCGCGACGAGATCCTCGCCCGCCTGGGCCTGCCCCCGGACACGCCCCAGATGGTGCGCGGCTTCGCGCGGCCGAACCTGGCTCTGCGCGCGGTGGAGGTGGAGGGCCGTCGCGAGCGCGACCGCCTGGTCGATGGCGCGCTGGCCGAGTCGCTCGGTGGACCGGGCCGCGGCGGGGGAACCGCGATCGTCTACGCGCCCACCCGGAAGCGGGCGGAAGATGAGTCCGACCGGCTGGCCGCGCAGGGCTGGCAGAGCGCGGCCTATCACGCCGGTCTCGACGGCGCCACCCGGGAGGTGGCACAGCGCGCCTTCGCGGAGGGCCGGCTCGAGATCGTGGTCGCGACCAACGCCTTCGGCATGGGCATCGACCGGCCCGACGTCCGCGCGGTCATCCACCTGGCGCCCCCCGGCTCCGTCGAGGCGTACTACCAGGAGGTCGGGCGCGCGGGGCGGGACGGAGAGCCCGCGCTCGGCCTGCTGCTGGTCGGCGCGGGCGATCTGGCCCTGCGCCGGGCGCTGCTCGAGCGCGGCTCGGAGGGCAGCATCCCCGACCCGGCGGTGGTCGAGCACAAGTGGGGGATGTTCCTCGAGCTGATTCGCTGGGTCGAGGGCGGAAGCTGCCGTCACGACGCGATTCTTCGGTATTTCGGCGATGAGGCCGAGACCCTGGCCGGCTGTGGTCGCTGCGACGTCTGCCGCGGGCTCGAGGCGGAGGGCGAGGCGGGCGATCCGGAGCGAGTCACGCTCATCGTCCGCAAGGCGCTCTCCGGAGTTGCCCGCGTGCACGGCCGGTTCGGGCTCCAGACCGCGGTCAAGCTGATCCAGGGCGAGCCCGATGAGCGCCTCGAGCGGGCGGGCCTGACCCGGGTCCCGACCTTCGGCAACCTCAAGGAGCACCCGGCCCCCTGGCTGCTCGCGCTGCTGCGTCGCTGCGTCTCGGCGGGCTGGGTCAGCTTCAGCGGCCGCGAGCGGCCGGTGGTCGTCCTCACCGAGGAGGGGCGCGCGGTCATGAAAGGGGAGCGCCCGGCGCGACTGCTCCTGCCGCCGACCACCCGGCGCGCCGCCGGCGCCGGCGCGGGTCGGGGCGGCGAGGCCGGCCGTCGCCGGCCGGCGCGCGAGGCCGCCGAGCTCGACACCGCCGCCCAGTCGCTCTTCGAGGCGCTGCGGCGGCACCGGCTCGCGGTGGCGCGTGCGGAGGGCATGGCCCCGTTCATCGTGGCGAGCGACCGCACCCTGCGCGACATCGCCACGCTGCGCCCGCGGACCCTGGCCGAGCTGCAGGAGGCGCACGGCGTGGGGCCGAACAAGGCCGAGCGCTACGGCGCGGGCTTCCTCCGGATCGTCGCGGAAGAGACCGCGAAGGCGGTCGCGCGGTGAGCGCGGTCGCGGCGCGGCCGGCCGCGGTCGCGCTCCACCGCATCGCCAAGAAGTTCGGCCAGTTCGTGGCGCTGCGGGACGTGAGCCTGTCGATCGCGGCCGGCGAGTTCGTCTGCTTCCTGGGCCCGAGCGGCTGCGGCAAGACGACCCTGCTGCGGATCATCGCCGGCCTCGAGCGGCAGAACGCGGGCGAGGTCATGATGGCGGGGCGGGACGTCTCCGGCCTGCCCCCCAGCCAGCGCAACTACGGCATCGTCTTCCAGTCCTACGCGCTCTTTCCCAACCTCACGGTGGCCCGCAACGTGGCCTACGGGCTCGAGACGCGCCGCACGCCGCGAGAGGACATCGAGCGGCGTGTCGACGAGCTACTGGCCCTGGTCGGCCTCGCCGCCCACAAGGCGAAGTATCCGGCGCAGCTCTCGGGCGGCGAGCAGCAGCGCATCGCGCTGGCCCGCGCGCTCGCCCCGTCGCCCGCGCTGCTCCTGCTGGACGAGCCGCTCTCCGCCCTCGACGCGCGCGTGCGCCAGAGCCTGCGGCACGAGATCCGCGCGCTCCAGCGGCGGCTCGGCGTCACCACCATCATGGTGACCCACGACCAGGAGGAGGCGCTCGCCATGGCCGACCGCATCGTGGTCATGAACCACGGGGTGGTGGAGCAGGTGGGGACGCCGATGGAGGTCTACACGCGGCCGCGCTCGCCCTTCGTGGCCCGCTTCGTCGGCCAGATGAACTTCCTCGAGGCCACCGCGGGCGAGCGGGCGGGCTGGGCGCGGCTCGGCGCGGTGGAGATGCGGCACGGGACCACGGAGCCCCTCGCGGCCGGTACGCGGCTGACGCTCGCGATCCGGCCCGAGGAGATCCTGGTCGGGCCCGCCGCCGACGGCACCGAGAACCGGCTGGTGACCCGCATCCGCGCCGTCCAGTTCCTGGGGCCGTTCACCCGCCTGAGCCTGGCGCTCCCCGACGGCGCGCCCGCGCTCGAGTGCGACGTGGCCGCGACCGCCTTCGCGGCCCTGGGGGCGGCGGAGGGGTCGGAGCTGGCGCTGTCGCTGCGCCCCGAGGCGCTCCGGGTCTTCCCGGTCGCGGGCTAGGGCGGTGGCCGTCGTCATCCCCGACCGCACGGTCCGGCATCGGCTGGGCGTCGAGGACGTGGTCCGCTACGCGCTGGTCGCCCTCTTCGCGGCCGTGCTGTACCTCTTCGTGCTCTACCCGCTGCTGCAGGTGATCTGGCGCAGCCTGCTCGCCAACGACGGCACCTTCGTGGGGGTGGCCAACTACCGGCGCTACTTCGGGACGCCCGCGATCGCCCAGTCGATCTCGAACAGCTTCGTCGTCTCGGTCGTCTCGATGGCGATCACGGTGGGGCTCGCCTTCGCCTACGCCTACGGCCTCACCCGCACCCGGATGCCCGGGCGCGGCTTCTTCCGCCTGGTGGCGATGCTCCCGCTCTTCGCGCCTTCCCTGGTGCAGGCGCTCGCCTTCATCTACGTGTTCGGCAACAACGGCATCGTGACGCGGGCCACCGGGATCAACGTCGGGATCTACGGCGCCAAGGGCATCGTGCTCGCCGAGGTGTTCTACTGCTTCCCGCACGCGGTGCTGATCCTGGTGGCCGCGCTCTCCGCGACCGACGCGCGGCTCTACGACGCGGCCCGCACCCTGGGGGCCCGCCCGCTCAAGACCTTCATGACCGTGACCCTGCCCGGCGTCAAGTTCGGCCTGGTGAGCGCGTGCTTCGTGGTGTTCACGCTCGTCATCACCGACTTCGGGGCGCCCAAGGCCATCGGCGGCAAGTTCTCG
>DASZJM010000017.1:0-2132 GCA_035948165.1 Candidatus Methylomirabilota bacterium | reverse complement strand
GACGCGACCCTGGGCAGCCGGCTCTCGATCGTGCACACGCGCCACGAGGCGGCCGCGGTGCACATGGCGGACGCGTGGGGGCGCCTCACCGAGGAGCCGGGCGTGGCCCTCGTCACCGCGGGGCCCGGCCACTGCAACGCGGTCTCCGCGCTCTACACCGCGCTCATGGCCGAGTCGCCGGTGGTGCTGCTGAGCGGGCACGCCCCGCTCGGCCAGTTCGGCCGCGGCGGCTTCCAGGAGGTCGACCAGGCCGCGGTCGCCGCCCCGGTGGCCAAGGCCTCATGGATGGCCAAGGATGCGGGCCGGCTCGGCGAGGATGTCGGTGCCGCGCTGGAGCTGGCGCGCAGCGGGCGCCCGGGGCCCGTTCACGTGAGCCTGCCCGGCGATCTCCTCGAGGCCAAGGTGTCCGACGAGATGCCGGCGCCCCCATCGGCCCGCGAGGCGCCCGCGGCCGCGCCGGCCGAGAGCGTGGAGCGCGTGCTCGCGCTGCTCGGGGCGGCGCGGCGCCCGCTCGTGCTGCTGGGGCCCGCCATGGCGCGCGGGCCGCGAGCCGCCGCGGTCGAGCGCCTGGTCGAGGCGACCGGGGTGCCCGCGCTCCCGATGGAGAGCCCGCGCGGCTTCAACGACCCGTGGCTGCACCTGGCCGCGCCCCTGCTCGAGGAAGCCGATCTGCTCCTGCTGCTGGGCAAGAAGCCGGACTTCGTGGTCCGCTTCGCCGACCCGGCCCACCACGCCCCCGGCTGCGGCGTGATCCAGGTGGACGCCGACGCCGCGTCGCTGCGCGGCGGCGCCACGCTGGCAATCGCGGCCGACCCGGCGGTGGTGGCCGACCAGCTCGCGCGCGCGGCGCACGGCCGGCGGTGGTCGCATCGCGCGTGGGGCGACGAGGTCCGCCGGGCGCGCGCGACGACGCCGGCGGGCTGGGCGGCGGCGCGAGGCTCGGACCAGGCGCCGCTCCACCCGCTGCGGGTGGCCGCGGCGCTCCAGCCTCACGTCGATCGCGGCGCGATCCTGATCGTCGACGGCGGCGAGTTCGGCCAGTGGATCCAGGCCGGCGTCGAGGCGGCGCCGCGGCTGATCAACGGCATCGCCGGGGCCATCGGGGCGGCCATCCCGATGGCCATCGCGGCCCGGCTCCGGCACCCCGACCGCCCGGTGATCGCGGCGCTGGGCGACGGCACCTTCGGCTTCCACGCCTTCGAGCTCGACACCGCCGCGCGCTACGGCCTGCCGGTGGTCGCCGTCGTGGGCAACGACGCACGCTGGACCGCGGAGCACCAGCTGCAGATCCAGCACTACGGAGCCGACCGCACGGTGGGCTGCGCGCTGCGGCCGTCGCGCTACGACCAGATGGCCGCCGCCCTCGGTGCCCACGGCGAGCACGTCGAGCGCGCCGCCGACCTCGCGCCCGCGCTCGACCGCGCCGTGCGCGCGGGCGTCCCCGCCATCCTCAACATCGCGATCGCCAGCCTCCCCGCCCCCACCTACTGACGGGGTCAGGTCTTACATTCCGACATTTCCGATGAAATGTCGTTTTGTAAGACCTGACCCCGCGCTAGCCCGCCCTAGATGGATAGGCGGCGGCGGGCGGTGGCGCGCTCCCACTTGGTGGGGTAGTCGTCGTCGAAGAGGATGTCGAGGTCGGCGGGCACCGTGATCCACGCCCCCGCGTCGATCTCGTCCTCGAGCTGCCCGCCGCGCCAGCCCGCGTAGCCCAGCAGGAGCCGGTAGCGGCGCGGCCCCTTCCCGTGCGCGATGTCGGCGAGCACCGCCGGCTCGGAGGTGAGCGCGACGTTGGGAGCGAGCCGCTCGGTGCCTGTGACCGCGTACTCCCCGTTGTGCAGCACCGCCCAGCGCCCGATCTCCACCGGTCCGCCCCCGTGGGTGCGGATGCGCCCGGTGACGCCGCGGTCGTCGAGGCCGAGCTGGCGGAGCAGGGGAGCTAGGGGCAGCTCGGGCCCGGGCCGGTTGATCACGAGGCCGTACGCGCCGTCCGCGTCGTGCCGGACGACGTAGACGACGGTGCGGGCGAAGGGCGAGCTCTCGAGCCGCTCGCTCGCCACGAGGAACTGCCCGGCGAGGCGGCGCGGCGCGGGGGCCCCCGGAGGCGCGAGGAGCGCGATCAGCACGAG
>DASZJM010000016.1:0-12947 GCA_035948165.1 Candidatus Methylomirabilota bacterium | reverse complement strand
CGGTCCACCTCCTCGCCGCGCGCGGTCAGCATGATGACCGGGACGTCGAGCCCCCGCCGCCTGATCTCGCGGCAGAGATCCCAGCCGCTCATGCCCGGCATCATCACGTCGAGCAGGATCAGGTCCGGCGCCTCCGACAGGGCCAGGGCCAGCCCCCGGCGCCCGTCCGGGGCCGCCACCGTCTGGTAGCCCTCGAAGCGCAGGTTGTCCTCCAGCCCGCGCACCATCTCGGGCTCGTCGTCGACGATCAGGATGCGGGGCACCGCGGCCTCACGCCCCCGGCAGATGGAGGGTGAATCGGCTCCCCTGGCCGGGCCCCCCGTCCACCGTCACCCGGCCCCGGTGGGCCTCCACGATGTGCTTGACCAGCGCGAGCCCCACCCCGCTCCCCCGGCGTCCCTGCGTCTCACTCCGTCCGACGCGGTAGAACTTCTCGAAGATTCGCTCGCGCTCGGAGACCGGGATCCCGATGCCCTCGTCGGCGACCTCCACCGCCACCCCGTCCGCCGCGCGCCGGGCCGAGACCGCGATCTTCCGCCGGTCTCCCGAGTACTTCATCGCGTTGTCGAGCAGGTTGGCGAGCGCCTGCTTGAGGGCGTCGGCGTCCATCGGCACGTCGGGCAGGTCGGGGGCGATCGACACGTCCACCGCGAAGCCCTGCTGGTGGAGCGGATGGCGGAAGCTCTCGAGCACCTCGTGGATCACCGGCTCCACCGGCCCCGGCGCGATGTCGTACCGCTGGCGGCCGGACTCGATGCGGGAGAAGTCGAGCACGTTGTCGATGAGGCGGCTCAGGCGCTCGCTCTCCCGGGTGAGCACCGCGTAGTACTCGCGGCGGCGGCCCTCGTCGGGCACCCGGTCCATCTCGAGGGTCTCCGCGAACATGCGGATCAGCGAGAGCGGCGTCTTCAGGTCGTGCGAGACGTTGGCCACGAAGTCGGACTTGAGCCGCGCGATCTCGGACTCGCGCCGCTGCAGCCGGTAGGTCGCCACCAGCCCGGCCCCGATCACGGCCAGCAGCAGGGCGAGCGCGGTCATGAAGCTCATGGCCTGGCGGCGCACCATGTCGCGCGGGGCAAGGCCGGCCGGCTCGTAGAGGGCCACCCGCCACGCGGGCAGCGCCTCCCCGAAGGGCACACTCAGCACCGGCGCGGCGCTCTCGAGCGGCCGCGACGCCCAGACCGAGCGGCCGCTCGCGTCGAGCACGACCAGCGCGCTCCCACCCTCGGTGGACGCCAGCGCGCGGTCCAGCACGTCCCGCCCGAGGGCACGGTCGTCGCGACGGAGGCCCACCAGGAGCGGGCCCCGGGGCGAGCCCTGGAGCACGGTGGCCAGCACCACGCGACCGTTCACGTCGAGGTGGCGCCGGCCCCCGCGGTCCCAGAATCCCTGGGAGATCTCCGCCCGCAGGGCGGCGATGGCGAGGCCGTCCTCCGCCGACCAGCGCACCGGGTAGAGCACGCGCCCGTCGCGGCCGCAGAGGTAGACCGCGTCGAAGAGCGGGTGGCGGCTCCGCCACGCCTCCACCGCGGCGGGCCCGAAGGCGGGATCGAGCGCGGCGGCCTGCATGTCCGCCACCCCGTCCTGCTCGGCGCGTACCACCGCCATCTCGACCTTCTCGGCCGCCATCTGGGCCACGTCGCGCGCCTGCTCACGCAGCTGGCGCTCGGCCGCCTGCTCCCAGCGGCGGAGCGAGAGGTACCCGAGGGCGGCCAGCACCAGCGCCGCCGCGAACACCGCGCCGAAGATCAGGAGCGGCAGCCGCGGTCCGGTCACGCCGGATCCCAGATCATGCCGATTCGAAGATCACGCCGGCTCGAGGAGGAGGCGCTGGATCAGCTGCTCCATCTCGGGGTAGGCTCCCTCGCCCACGTGGGTGAACCGCACCACACCCTTCTTGTCGACGATGACCGCGGCCGGCCACGCCCAGTTGTCGTACCGGCGCCAGATCGCGAAGTCGTTGTCCTGCACCACCGGGTAGCGGACCCCCAGCTCCTTCGTCGCGCTCGTCACCTTCTGGAGCGGCTTCTCCCAGAAGAACTCGGGCGAGTGCACGCCCACGATGGTGAGCCCCTGCTTCTCGTACCGCGCGTGCCAGTCCCGCAACTGCGGGATCACGTTCTTGCAGTTGTATCAGCCGTAGGTCCAGAACTCCACCATCACCACCCGCCCGCGCAGGGCCGCGAGCGAGAGCGGCTCGCTGTTGATCCAGGGCCCCCCGGTGATCTCGGGAGCGGCCTGGCCCACCCGCACCTGCCGGCCGGCCGCGTCGCCCGGAGCGGTCCCGGGCCCGGGGGACAGCGCCAGCAGGAGCACCACCGCGCACTGCGTGAGCACCGAGATCGCGCGCATCGCCCACCTCCTGGGCCCGAGTCTAGCCGGAGGGGGCGCCGCGATGTCACGCGGCTGTCAAATCTGGCCGGTACCCCCTGGTGGGGCCGCCTATAATGAGAGCGGCGAGCGGGCGGGCATGGGCCCGCCCGGCAACACCGACGCCGGGGCAACCTGCAGCAGGAAGGATGGAACGCATGAGTGACGACCGGAAGCTGGCGATGTTCATGGACTTCGAGAACATCGTCCGCGGGGTCAAGGAAGCGCAGTACAAGCAGTTCGAGATCAAGCTGGTGCTGGAGCGGCTGGTCGAGAAGGGCAAGATCATGGTCAAGCGGGCCTACGCGGACTGGAACCGTTACGCGGAGTACAAGCGCCCCTTCCACGAGCACGCCATCGAGCTGATCGACGTCCCCCAGAGCCGCTACAGCGGCAAGAACTCGGCCGACATCCGCATGGTGGTCGACGCGATGGACCTGGCCTACGCCAAGCAGCACGTGGACAGCTTCGCGCTCGTGTCGGGCGACTCCGACTTCTCCCCGCTGGTGTCCAAGCTGCGGGAGAACGACCGCTACGTGATCGGCCTCGGGGTGAAGTCCTCGTCGTCCGAGCTGCTGGTCGGAAACTGCGACGAGTTCATCTTCTACGAGGACCTGATCCGTGAGTCGAAGAAGACGACGTCCCTGCGCGGGCTGCCCGAGAAGAAGGCGGAGGCGTTCGCCCAGCTCATCGAGGCGATCCAGGCGCTGCAGCGCGAGAACAAGGACACCCTGTGGGGCTCCATGGTGAAGCAGACCATGATCCGGAAGAACCCCGCGTTCAACGAGTCCTACTACGGCTACTCCACGTTCTCGAAGCTCCTGGAGGAGGCGGCCAAGCAGAAGATCCTCACCCTGGAGCGGGACGCCAAGAGCGGGACCTACATCATCACCTCGATCGAGGGCGACCGCGCCGCCTGATCAGTCCCGACGGCTGATGACCTTCACCCGCCCGCTGTCGCTGATGAGCGCGGTCAGGATCCAGCTCACCACGCTCACCAGCAGCGCGCCCCAGAAGGCCGGCCACCAGCCGGCCACCTGGAAGCCGCTCACGAAGAACGAGACGAGCTTCAGGCAGAATGCGTTCAGCACGAGCAGGAAGATCCCGAGGGTGAGCAGGGTGATCGGGAAGGTGATCACGACCAGGATGGGGCGCACCACCGCGTTGATGATGCCCAGCACCACGCCGGCGGCCAGCGCGGAGCCGAGACCGGCGAGGCTGATGCCCGGCACCACGTGCGCGGCCACCAGCAGCGCCAGCGTGTACACCACCACCCGGAGGATGAATCCCATGGCCCGGGGCCGAGTCTACACCCGACTCGCCGCCGCCGTGCTCCTGCTCGCCGGCGTGCTCCTGCTCGCCGGGGTCACCGGGGCCGGCGCGGCCGAGCCGCCCGCCGCCACCATCGAGCCCGCCATGACCCGGGGGCCCGCCACCGCGCCGGTGACCATCCTCGAGTGGAGCGACTTCCAGTGCCCGTTCTGCCAGCAGGCCCAGGACACCATGGCCCGCCTCCTGGGCGAGTTCCCCGACTCGGTTCGGCTCGTCTTCAAGGACTTCCCGCTCCGCTCGCACGAGGGCGCGCTGCCCGCCGCCCTCGCCGCGCGCTGCGCGGGGGCCCAGGGGCGATTCTGGGAGTACCACGACTTGCTCTTCGTGGCCCAGCCCGCCTTCGCGCGCGAGGAGCTGCTGGGCTACGCGCGCCGCCTCGGCCTCGACGTCCCGCGCTTCACCGACTGCCTCGACGCGGCCCGGTTCCGGGACGCGGTGGCCGCCGACCAGCGCGAGGGCCGCGCCGCCGGCGTGCGTGCCACGCCGACCTTCTTCGTGAACGGAGAGAAGATCGAGGGCGCGCTGCCCATCGAAGACTTCCGCGACGCGATCCGCCGGGCCCTGCGCGCCGCGGGCGCCGCGCCGCCCCGCTGACGAGGAGACCGTCCTCGTGACCACCCCGCCCCCGAGCCTCTTCGTGAACGCGAGCGCGGTACCCTGGGTCGAGCGCCGGCCCGGCGTCTTCTGGAAGACCCTCTGGGAGGACGCGGACGGCCGCCACAAGGCGATCCTGATGCGCTACGAGCCGGGCGCGACCGTGCCACGCCACCGGCACGTCGGCGACGAGCAGATCTACGTGCTCGAGGGCAGCGTGGCCGACGACACCGGCGTGTGCACCGCGGGCAACTACGCGCGCCGACCGCCGGGCTGTGTCCACACCGTGACGAGCCCGGCCGGCGCGCTCGTCATCGCGATCACCTCGGGCCCCACCGAGCCGGTCTAGCCCGGCGAAACTCCTTGCGACCCACCGACACCTCCGATAATGTGGGTGGCTGATCCGGGCCGGGCGCGCCGGGCCACCGAGGAGACGAAGCGATGATGACGTCCGAGCACTTCTGGCTGACGTTCGGCTTCCTGGGACAGGCGTTCTTCTCGATGCGCTTCCTGGTGCAGTGGATCGCGTCGGAGCGGAAGAAGGAGAGCGTGATCCCGGTCTCCTTCTGGTTCTTCTCGATCGGCGGCGGTCTCACCCTGCTGGTCTACGCGCTGTACCGCATGGATCCGGTCTTCATCCTCGGGCAGGGCGCGGGCCTCTTCGTGTACCTGCGGAACCTCTATCTGATCCGGCGGAAGCAGAGCGGCCTGGCCGCGGCCGGGGCGTAGCTTCCCCTTCCCGTAAAGGAGTCTCAATGGACGCGAGCATCCGCTGGGGGACGACCCAGTCCCAGCCCATCCTGATGATCCCCGGCCCGACCGAGCTGCCGTTCCCGGTCGTGCAGGCGATGAGCCAGCCCGCCACCATCCAGTACGATCTGAACTTCGACGCCAAGATCCTGGAGCCGGTGACCCTGGCCCTGCGCGACATCTTCCAGACCAGCCGCGGCGAGGTCATCGCGATGCCGGGCTCGGGGCGCACCGCGCTCGAGGCCTCCGCGATCTCGGTGATCGAGCCGGGCGATCATGTGCTCGTGGTGGTGGCCGGGGTCTTCGGCACCCTCATGCGCGAGATCATGACCCGCGCGGGCGCCGAGGTGACCGAGCACACCGTGGAGTGGGGCCGGCCCCTGGACCTGGCCCGCCTCGAGAAGGACGTGGATCGCGTGAAGCCGAAGGCGGTCTCCATGGTCCACAACGAGACCTCCACCGGCACCACCTATCCGGCCGCCGAGGTGGGGCGCATCGTGAAGCGGCACGGCGCCCTCTTCATGCTCGACACCGTCTCCTCGCTCGCCGGGCTCGACGTGCGCACCGACGACTGGGGCGTCGACTTCAACATGACCGGCTCGCAGAAGTGCCTCGCCGCCCCGCTCGGCATGGCCATCGTGTCGGTGAGCCCCGCCGCGTGGGAGGCGATGGAGCGCCGCAAGCACAAGTCCTCCTCGTGGGCCTACGATCTCCTGCGCTGGAAGGAGAACTGGATCCCGGTCTCGCGCGGCGGCCACATTCCCGACGGCAGCCCGCGCCGGCAGCCGGTCTCGATCCCCACGCACCTCACCAGCGCGCTCGGGGTGGCGAGCCGGCTCATCCTCGAGGAGGGGCTTCCCCACCGCTTCCGTCGTCACGCGGTGGCCGGGCGGGCCTTCCGCGCCGGCATCGAGGCGATGCGGCTCGAGCCGTTCCCGGACCCCTCGCTCCTGTCCAATACCGTCTCGTGCTTCAAGACGCCCGCCGGGATCGATCCGGGCGCGGTGGTCAGCCACATGCGCGATCGCTACGGCATTCTGATCGGCACCGGGCTCGACAAGATCCGCACCACCACCCTGCGGGTCGGGCACATGGGCATCACCTCGAGCCCGATGTACGTGCTGCCCACCCTGTCCGCGATCGAGATGACGCTGCGCGACCTCGGCTACCGCAGCGAGGCGGGCGCGGGGGTCTCGGCGGCCCAGGCGGTCTTCGCGAGCCCGCCCGCGTGATCGCGGTCCCGGACGACTTCCCCTCCGTCTTCGAGGGCAGCGAGGGCCACGAGCGGGCCAAGCGTCTCGGACCGGTCCGCGTCTTCACCGAGCGCGGCGCGGACCAGGAGGCCGAGCTGATCCGCCGGATCGGCGACGCCACCAGCGCCATCAACATCCGCGCCCACGCCCGCTTCAGCGAGGCGGTGTTCCAGGCCTGCCCCAAGCTCAAGATGGTCTCGGTGTGGGGCACCGGCACCGACAACCTCGACCTGCACGCGGCGGGCATGCGCGGGGTGACGATCTGCAACACCCCCGGCATCAACGCCTTCGCGGTGGCGGAGCACGCGCTCACCCTGATGCTCACGGTGGCCCGTCGGGTGGTGACCATCGACGCGGAGATGCGCAAGGGCAAGTGGCCGCGCGAGCTCCTGACCCAGAGCGTGGGCAAGACGCTGGGCGTCTTCGGCATGGGCGCCATCGGGGGGCGCCTCGCCACCATCGCCCGCGGCATCGGCATGAACGTGCTGGGCTGGAGCGCGCTCGGCGACGAGGCGCGCATTCGCAAGACGGGGGCGCGGCCGGCCAGCAAGGAGGAGATCCTCGCGCAGGCCGACGTGATCAGCCTGCACGTGCGGCTCTCCACCGAGACCCGCAACTTCCTCGGCCGCAAGGAGCTCGCGATGATGAAGCCCACCGCGATCCTCATCAACACCGGCCGGGGCGCGCTGGTGGACCGGGAGGCGCTCCTGGCCGCCCTGCGCGACCGCAAGATCATGGGCGCGGGGCTCGACGTCTTCCACCAGGAGCCGCTCGCCGCCGACGATCCGATCCTGGCCCTGCCCAACGTGGTCTGCTCCCCGCACAACGCGGGACAGACGCCCGAGGTGATCCGCGACGGCCTGATCGCCGCGGTCGCCAACATCGAGAACTACCTCCAGGGCAAGCCGAGCAACCTGGTCGTCTCGCCCGGCCGCTAGCCGCCGCGCCCGGCGGCACTCTCCCCTGGCGCGGTCACCTCGGCGGGAGTAGCGTTAGAGGGCCGCACCGGAGTGCAAGGCGCGCGGCGGACTTCAACCCGTTCCCAATAGGAGGATCGACATGGCCAAGGTTCTACGGTGTGGCGACCTGATGCCGGGCTGTAATGCGGTCATGGAGGGCAAGGACGTGGCCGAGGTGATGGCGAAGGGAGCCGAGCACGCGAAGAAGGACCACGGGATCGCGACGATCCCGCCCGACATGGTGGCCAAGGTCCAGGCCGCGATCAAGGATAAGTAGCAGGGACAAGTAGCGCCGACCGCCGGACACCCCTGCTCTCCGGGGGAGAGCAGGGTGTCCGGGTTCTACTCGGTCAGGTCGACCAGCACCTTCATCACCGGCCCGCCGCGCAGCGCCTCCTCCATCCCCTCCTGCAGGCCCTCGAGCGGGATCTTCCGGCTCACCAGCGGCGCGAGCGTCACCGCGCCGGAGGCGGCCAGGCGGATCGCCTCCTCCCAGTCCTGGCGATTGTAGAGGCGGCTGCCGTGCATGGTGACCTCGCGGGCGAACATCGGGTAGAGGTTCACCGGGGTCGGCTCGGAGTGGATCGCCACGATGCTCACCGTGCCCCACACCCGCACCGTCTCGGTCATCACCCGCGCGGCGGCGGGATGCCCGGTCACCTCGAAGGCCACGTCGACGCCCTGCCCCGCGGTCCACTCGTTGACGAACCGCACCGGATCCGCGTCCATGCCGATCACCTCGAGCCCGAGACCCCGCAGCAGGTCGATCCGGAACGGGTTCACCTCGCTCACGATCACCCGCGCGCCGCGGTGCCGGCACACCATCGCGATGAGGGCGCCGATCGGCCCGCCGCCCAGGACCAGCACCGTGTCGCCCGCCTTCACCTCCGCGCGCCGCACGTCGTGGGTGGCCACCGCGAGCGGCTCGATCATGGCGGCCTGGTCGTCGCCGAGGGTGTCCGGCACGTGGAGCATCCGCGCCGCCGGCACCGTCCAGTAGTCCTGCATGCCGCCGGGCAGCTCCACCCCGTAGATCTTCAGGCGATAGCAGAGGTAGTAGCCGCCCATCTTGCACGCGCGGCACTCCCCGCACGAGTGGATCGGCTCGACCACCACCCGGTTCCCGGGCTCGAACCCGCTCCCCGCCGGCGCCTCCACCACCTCCGCGAAGGTCTCGTGCCCGATGATGCCGCCCTTGGGAATGCGGTGATCGAGATGGCCCTGGAAGATGTGCAGGTCGGTGCCGCAGATGCCGGCGCGTCGCACTCGGAGGAGCGCCTGGTCGGCGGCGCGCGACGGGCGCGAGATGGGGCCGGTGCGGAACGTGCGGGAGCCTTCGTAGAAGGAAGCCCTCATGCGCGGATCTCCTTGTCGAGGTGCGGCGGATCGGGGCACGGCGCGAGTCGGTGCCCGACTATCTAGCGGTCACCCCGTCGGCTAGTCAAGGGGCTCACCCGAGCCGCGGGGCCCGGAGCCGCCAGAGCGCGATCCCCTGCACCAGCAGGGCCACCACCACCGCCGCCG
Organism: Candidatus Methylomirabilota bacterium; assembly: GCA_035948165.1. GTDB lineage: Bacteria > Methylomirabilota > Methylomirabilia > Rokubacteriales > CSP1-6 > CAMLFJ01. The sequence continues at coordinate 4,165 of DASZJM010000016.1, read as the reverse complement.
CGAAGGCGCCCGCGATGCCGAGCGGCACCAGTCCGACCGCCAGCACCAGGCAGAACGCGCCGAACGAGAAGAGGCCGAAGAGCAGCCCGCGCAGGACGCCGAGGGCCGCGCCCGCGCCCTGCACGTGGTGGCCGAACGCGGTCAGGATGGCGGCGAAGAGCGGATACGTCGCGAGCAGCCCGCTCCACCGCGCTCCGAGCCGCGGGGCCAGCGCGGTGAGCGCGAGGACCACCGCAGTGGCGAGCACCATGCGGGCGGGCAGGTCCCAGGGCGGCGGCACCGCGGGCGTCTCCCGGGCGGTGGCGGCCGGCATGAGGCGCAGCGAGAGCGCGAGCGCGGCCACCACCAGCGCGAACAGCGCGGCCGGGCCCAGGTCGAGCGGCAGCAGGATCGCGGCGGTGACCGCGTAGGCGGCGGAGCCGGCCACCAGCGCCACCGGCCACGCGCGGCGCGTCGCGCTCCAGCCGTAAGCCACGGTGAACGCGACCTCCGCGATCGCGCCGACGAGCGAGCCCACCACCGCGGCCGCCGCGAAGGCGGCGCCGTGGTCGAGCGCGATGAAGAACGCGACCGGCCCGGTGGTGAGCGGCAGGCCCACCAGCCAGCCGCCGACCGACTGCCCCCAGCGCCGTCCGGCGAGCGTGGCCCCCCCGATCAGCGCGGGCGTCAGGACGAGCTTGAGCGCCAGGTTGTCCATCGAGCGCGCCGGGCGGAGCCGGCGTCAGATCGAGAGCGCGTCGCGGAGAACCTGGGCCGGATGCCGGGCGGGCCGGCCGGCCAGGTGCTCGATCTGCTGGCGGCAGGAAATGCCCGGCGCCACGATCTCGGTGTCGTCGGCGGCCGCCTTCACCGCGGGGGCGAGCCGGCGGTTGCCGAGGCTCACCGAGAGCTCGTAGTGCTCCCGCTCGAAGCCGAACGAGCCGGCCATGCCGCAGCAGCCCGAGTCCACCTCCGCCACCTCGAAGCCGGCCCAGCGGAGCGCGGCCACCGTGGGCCCGGTGCCCACCATCGCCTTCTGGTGGCAGTGGCCGTGGAGCAGCGCCTGCCGGCGGGTCCCGTCGCGGAGCGGCGGGCGGAACGGCAGGATGAGGCCGCGGGCCTTCTCGCGCAGCAGGAACTCCTCGAGCAGGAACGCGGCCGCCGCGACTTGCCGGGCCTCGTCGGTCCGCACCAGCTCGACGGTCTCATCGCGCAGGGTGAGCAGGCAGGACGGCTCGAGGCCCACGATGGCGGCGCCGCGCGCCACCCACGGGTGCAGGCGCGACACGTTCCACTCCGCGTGGGCCTTCGCCTCGTCGAGCATGCCCTTGGAGATGAGGGGCCGGCCGCAGCACTTCTTGTCCACGAGCTGCACCCGGTAGCCCGCCGCCTCCAGCAGCTCGACCGCGGCGCGGCCGATCTCGGGTGCGTTGTAGGTGATGAACGTGTCGTGGAAGAGCACCACGTCGCCCCGGGGCGCCTCGCGGGGCGCGCGGCGGGCATCGAACCAGTCGGTGAAGGTCTCCCGGGCGAAGCGGGGCATCGGCCGGCGGCGATCGATGCCGGCCACGCGCTCCATCAGCCACCGGTTCGGCCAGGCGCGCGCGATCCAGTTCGAGATCGGGGCCAGGCGCGAGCCGAGCCAGGAGAGCCGCGCGATGTGGCCGAAGAGCCGGTTGCGCAGCGGCAGCCCGTTGACCGCGTGATAGTGGTGCAGGAACTCGTACTTCATCTTGGCCATGTCCACGTTGGAGGGACACTCCGCTTTGCAGCCCTTGCACTCGAGGCAGAGGTCCATCACCTCGTAGAGGCGCTTGCCCGCGAAGTCGGCCTCCGGCACCTTGCCGGAGAGCACCGCGCGCAGCGCGTTGGCGCGCCCGCGGGTGGAGTGCTCCTCGTCGCGGGTCGCCATGTACGAGGGGCACATGGTGCCCTCGAGCTTCTTGCGGCACACCCCGACCCCGTTGCACATCTCGACCGCGGCGGCGAATCCGCCCTGGGACCGGAAGTCGAGGAGGGTCTTCGGCTCCCACGTCTTGTAGGTGGGGCCGTAGCGCAGGTGCTCGGTCACGCCCGGGCTGCCCACGATGTTGCCGGGGTTCATGAGCCCGCGGGGATCGAAGGCGGCCTTGGTCTCCTGGAAGGCGCGGAACAGGGTCGGCCCGAACACCCGCTCCAGGAACGGGCTGCGGGCGCGGCCGTCGCCGTGCTCGCTCGAGATGGCGCCCCCGAAGGACAGCACCAGGTCGAAGATCTCCTCCGCCATCACCCGCACCTGCTCGAGGCCGCGCGCGGTCTTGAGGTTGATCAGCGGGCGGATGTGGAGGCAGCCCACCGAGCAGTGGCCGTAGTAGGCCGCGTCCGCGCCGTGCTTGGCCATGATCGCGGTGAACTGCGGCACGAACTCGGGGAGGTGCTTCGGGTCGACCGCGGTGTCCTCGATGAACGCGATGGGCTTGGACTCCCCGCGCGTGCCCAGCAGGAGCCCGAGCCCCGCCTTCCGGAGCTTCCAGATCGACTGCTGCTCCGCCCCGTCCGCCGCGATGTGGGAGGCGTAGCCGAAGCGCCCGCGACTGCGGCGCGCCTCGAGGTCGGCCACCTTGGCCTTTACCTCCTGCTCGGTGTCCCCCGCGTACTCCACGATCAGGATGGCGGCGGGGTCGCCCTGCACGAAGCCCATCCGCTGCGACTGCTCGATGTTGGCGCGGGCGAGGTCGAGGATCATCTTGTCGGTCAGCTCGACCGCGTACGGCCCGGTCTCGAGGATCGCCTGGGAGGACTCGAGCGCCTCCTGCATGTCGTGGTAGTGGATGACGTCGAGCGCGGTGGCCTTGGGCTTTCTCACGAGGCGCACCTTCGCCTCCACCACCGTGAGGAAGGTGCCCTCCGAGCCCACGATCAGGCGGGCCATGTTGAGCGGCCGGTCCTTCACCAGCTCGTCCAGGTTGTAGCCGCAGACCCGCCGCCAGTGCCGCGGATAGCCGGAGCGGATCTCCTTGTCGTACCGGGTGCGGATGCGGTCGACCTCCTGGTAGATCCGGCCCTCGAGGCCGGGCAGCCGCATCTTGGCCGCGAACTCGGCGGGGGTCACCGTCCCGAAGGTGGCCCGGCTGCCGTCGGCGAGAATGGTCTGGATCTCGATGACGTGCTCCACCGTGAGCCCGTAGGCGATGGAGTGCGAGCCGCCCGAGTTGTTGCCGATCATGCCCCCGAGGGTGGCGCGGTTCGAGGTGGAGGTGTCCGGGCCGAAGAGGAGCCCCAGCGGCCGCACGTGGTGATTGAGCTCGTCCTGCACCAGGCCCGGCTGCACGCGCGCCCACAGCTCCTCGCGGTTGACCTCGAGCACGCCGCCCATGTGCCGCGAGAAGTCCATCACCACCGCGCGGTTCACGGTCTGGCCGGTCAGCGAGGTGCCGCCGCCGCGCGGCAGCAGGGGCACGCCCTGCTGGTTGGCGATCTCGACGGCGGCCTGCACGTCACCCGCGTGCCGGGGGATCACCACCCCGAGCGGCTCCATCTGGTACATGGACGCGTCGGTGGAATAGAGCAAGCGTGAGTAGGTGTCGAAGCGCACGTCGCCCTCGACGCGGCGACGCAGCTCGTGCTCGAGGTCGTTCATGGCGGGATTATGGGGCCAAGGGCGCGACGGGCGCAACTTGAGAGGTCTGCTCGCTCCACCAAACCGATGGGTTACAATGGACGCCTCGTTGGCACCGCCTCTGCAGCCGGGAGGCCCGGAGGATACGGACCCGATGCCCGAGACGACAGACGGCGGCACCCCCGCCACGATCCTGGTGGTGGACGACGAGCCCGACGTGCGCGCGCTCGTCCGCGAGGTGCTCACCCTCAACGGTTACACCGTCATCGACACCGGCGATCCCTTCGAGGCGCGTCGCATCGCGGAGCGGCAGCCGATCCAGCTCCTGCTCACCGACGTGGTGATGCCGATCATGAACGGCATCGAGCTGGCCCAGCGGGTGGAGGCGGCGAGCCCGACCACGAAGGTGCTCCTGATGTCCGGCTATGTCACCTCCGCGGTGAAGACCTCCGGCCGGCCGCTGGTGTCCAAGCCGTTCCGCACCGCGGACCTGCTCGCCGCGATCCGCCAGCTGCTCGACGCGCGCTCCGCGTTCCGGCGCCCCGCGCCGCCGACCGCGCCCCGGCCGGGCTCGGTCTGAGCGCCCGC
>DASZJM010000015.1:0-5091 GCA_035948165.1 Candidatus Methylomirabilota bacterium | reverse complement strand
GCGTAGCCCGTCGAGTAACCCATCGTTGCGTCTGGACGTTCGTCACACCCGGGAGACGGCCGGGATGTCGATTCCTCCCATCCCTGGGTGAAGTCTGGGTAAGCGAAAGGGGCTAGCGGGTGCGGGGTCCGCTAACCCCTCCCCGTCAATGGTTGCGGGGGCTGGATTTGAACCAGCGACCTTTGGGTTATGAGGGGAAGACCGGTGGCCTACCAGGGCGTCGACGTCAGACGGAAGAAGCGCGCCGCGTTCTCCCACATGAGCTTCTGCGTCGCCTGCTCACCCAGCGACTGGCGCCACGCGATCACGGTCTCGGCGTGATCGGGAAAGATGGTCTCGGGGTGCGGGTAATCCGACTCGAACATGAGCACATGATCGCCGAGGAGGTCGATCACCGCTCGGGTCAGCTCGATGCCCTCCGAGAAGTCGATGCCGCAGAAGATACGCCCCATCTGGGCGTACTCGACCGGCGTGTGCTGGAGCGTCGGCGACACGGAGCCGCGGACGTAGTCGATCTGCCGCGTGAGGCGCACGAGCCAGTGAGGCAGCCAGCCGTGGCCGCACTCGAGCGTGGCGACCCGGAGCCGCGGATGGCGATTCAGCATGCCACCCATCAGCATGAACGACAGGAACCGCTGACCACCCCAGGTCTGGCCCGCGCACCGGCTCATGGCCGGGTTCTCCCAGACGTCGCGATAGCCGGGGAAGTACGGCGTCTCGATGGTGAAGCCGTGATACATGATCGGCAGGTCCGCCTCGTTCGCCGCCGCCCAGATCGGCTCCAGGTCGGGATCGTCCACCGGTAGCCCCTCGGGCAACAGGGGCCAGACGGCCGCCACCCAATCATCCTTGGCGAGCTCCTCGATCGCCCGCGCGCTTGCCGTCGGATCGGTGGCCGGGGCGAGAACCATGCTCTTCAGACGGCGCGGGTCCGCCGCGCAGTATTCCGCCATGTAACGGTGATAGGCGTCGACCAGCCCCCGCGTGAGGTGGGGAGCGAGCGCTGGCGCGCCGTACGCCCACGGGCCGGGGATGATGAAGTCGATGTCGCGGCCCTCGGTGTCCATGTCCGCGAGTCGGCCCCGCGCGTTGTCGTCCGCCACGCGCGCGGTGATGGGCTGGCGCGTGACCATGTGCGTCCGTGCAGAGAGGAACCCGCGATCACCCTCCGGCCCCGTCGGCGCGCTCGGCTTGGCGCCGGCCACGCGCGCGTAGCGAAGCTGCTTGATCGATAGGATCGTGGCCTGGCCCTGGTCCTCGGCGTCACCCCGGCCGGGCGAGACCTTTACCTTCCTGAGGTACGGCGCCAGATCGGCCATGCGGTCGCGCAGCGCCGCGTCGGCGTACCGCAGGAGCACGTCCATCGATGGATTGACATGCGTGTCGGAGTCGATGACGCGGATACCGTGTTTCATGGCGCGTCCACGACTCAGCTCCGGACTGTCAGCCCCTCGACGTCGAGGTCGGGCATGCGGCCGGTCATGAGGTCGGCGACGATGCGGGCGGTGCCGCAGGCCATCGTCCAGCCCATGTGGCCGTGGCCACAGTTGAAGAAGAGGTTGCGGTGGCGGCCGAAGCCCAGGATGGGGGGACCGTCGGGGGTCATCGGTCTCAGACACGCGCGATACTGTCCTCGGTCATAGTCGGCGGCGGCGGGAAAGAGATCGCGGGCAAGGCGCAGAATGTTGTTGAAGTCACGCGGCGTCCAGCTCCAGTCGTAACCGGCGAACTCGGCCGTCGAGGTGAGCCGTAGGCGGTCGCCCAGGCGAGACCAGCCGACCAGCCACTGCTCGTCGACGCCGGAGATCGTCGGGGCCAGCCCCCCTGTCTTGAGCGGGAACGTCGACGAGTAACCCTTGGCCGGATAGATGGGCAGGCTCACCCCGGCAGTGCGCGCCACGATGGGCGCGCCCACACCGAGCGCCAGGACGTAGTTGTCCGCGCTGAGCAGGCCGCTGCTGGTCACGATGCCGTCGATCCGTTCACGATCCGCGTGCAGCGCGAGCACGCGCGTTCCCAGCTTGATGGTCACCCCGTGCTTGTCCCGGCACACCCGCGCCAGCTCCTCCACGAACACGCGGGAGTCGCCGCTCGAGTCGCCGAGGTCGCGGATCGCGCCGGCAATCTTGTCCTTCACCGGCTCGAAGGCGGGCTCGAGCCGGGCTACCGCGCTGGCATCGAGGATCTCCTGCTTCTGCCCGTGCTCGGCCAGCAACGCCATCTTCTTGATCCCCGCCTCCAGCTCGGCCGGATCGCGATGGAGGTAGAGCGCGCCCTTGTGGATCGCCTGGTACTCGATGCCCTCGGCCCGCACGAGCTCGTTGAGCACGGACTGGCTGTACTGGCAGAGCCGGAGCTTGATCAAGGTGTTGCGGCGAGCCCGCCCGGACGTGCACTCGCGCAGGAAGCGGAGACCCCACGCATAGAGCCGCGGATCGGCCGTGAGCCGCACCCGGATCGCCGTCTCGGCGCCGCGCAATGACTGCCAGAGCATGCGCGGCGCCCGCGGCGACGCCCATGCGAAGGAGTGGCCGGGTGCGATGATCCCCGCGTTCCCCGCGGTGGCCTCGAGGCCCAAGCCGTCCTTCTCTTCCAGTACGGTGACCTCGTGGCCCGCTCGAGCCAGGAAGTACGCGGTGGTCACGCCCACGACCCCTCCACCGAGGACGAGCGTCTTCATGGCGAGCGCCTCACGCGTCGAGCAGGAAGCCGTCCCGGAGCGGGTCGGCGGGATCGAACAGGAACTGGCTGAAGCCCGTGAGATAGGCGGTGCCGGTGACCTCGGGCAGGATGGCCGGGCGCCCCTCTACCCGCGTCTCGCCGGCGATGCGTCCTGTGAAGTCGAGACCGAGCAGCCCCCGGCTGACCAGTGTCGAGCCGACGGCCATGAGACCGCGATGATGAAAGAGCGCCATGCGCGCGCACGTGCCCGACCCGCATGGCGCCGCGTCGACTTGGCCCGGGCCCCACACGAGCGCGTTGGGCGACACGCCGTGAGCGTCCGGCAGCTCGTGGATGAGGACGTTGTCCACCTGGGTCTTCCCAAGTCCGGGGACCTCGACGTGCAGCTGGGCATTGACGGCCTCGCGGACTGCCATCCCGTGCTGCGCAAGCTTGCGGGTGTGGTCGCGCCGGACCGCGACGCCCGCGCGGGTGGCGTCGACCACCGCGAAAACGTTGCCGACGCCTACCGCGATGTCGAGCGGCAGCTCGCCGACGCCGTCAACCTCGACGACCTGGTCGGCGAGCGCCACGAATGACGGCGTCCACCGGAGCGTGACCGCGCAGACCCTATCGCCTTCCGAGCGGGCGATGGTCTCGACCGGCCCGGCCTCGGTGTCCACCACCACGCGGGTCTCCACGCCCTGGCGCGCGACCATCCCCGTTTCGAGCGCCACGGTGGTAGCGCCGATGGTGCCCTCGCCGCAGGAGACGTAGTAGCCGCCGGGGTAGATGAAGAAGAGTCCGAAGTGGGCCCCAGGCGTGACCGGCTCGGTCATCACCGCGATCAGCAGGCTGCGGTGCCCGCGCGGCTCGAGGCAGAGGCCGGTCCGGAGATGGTCGAGATGCTCTTGGAACCAGCGCCGCTTGTCGCCGAGCGTCGCGCCGGGCAGCCGGCCGAGCCCGCTCGTGACGAGGCGCATACCGATGCCGGCGGTGTGAAAGTCCGTCGTGGCGATCACTCGATCCGAGCGCATCGACACCTCCCGGCGGTGGGAGCCATGAGACTGCGTCGCGCGGACGGTGTCAAGCGTCTCCTCCCGTCGCTGAGCGGGGTCAGGACCTGCCTAGTCCTGTTACTTCAATCAGATAGCCGAAGCGGTAGACCTGACCCGACCTTGACGAGAGTCGGGTCTCCCGAATGACTTTCGGGGGGCTCGGCGTGTCTTCGGGGGGTGGTGGTGCGGTTGTCAGGTGGGGGGGTGGATGCTATAAGGGGCGCTATGGCGCCCGGAGAGGAGTCCTCCACCCTGTCCGTGGTGCGGCCGGCCGCCGTGCCGTCCCGCCCGAGCGCCGAGCCGTTTCCCCCGCTCTATCGCCTGGTGCGCGGCGCGTGCGCCCCGGTGCTGCGCCGCCTCTTCGACCTGCGCGTGGAGGGAGCGGAGCACCTGCCGGCCAGCGGCTCGTTCATCCTCGCCGCGAACCACCACAACTACCTCGACGGCGTGGTGCTGGGCGTCGCGGTGCCGCGGCCGATCGCGTTCCTCGTCATGCCGCGGGTCTATCGCGCCACCCCGCTGCACCCCCCGCTCCACCGCCGCATCGGCTCGATCCCGGTCAACCTGGAGCGGCCGGATCCGGGCGCGATCAAGCGCGTGCTGCGGGCGCTCGACGCGGGACGGATCGTCGGCATCTTCCCCGAGGGCCCGTTCAGCCAGGAGGGACGCCTCGTGACCGGCCAGCCCGGCGCGGCGCTCATCGCGCTCCGGGCCGGCGTGCCGATCGTGCCTGCCGCGATCCAGGGCACCTACGAGGCGCTACGCGCACGGCGCTTCTACGTGCCCCGGCGCCGGCCGCTCTCGGTGCGCTTCGGCGCGCCGCTCGTCTTCGATCGCCCGCGCCATCGGACCATCGCGCGCGCCGAGCGGGAGGACGTCACCCGCCGCATCATGTCGGAGATCGCCGGGCTGCTCCATCCGGCCTCCGAGCCCGTCGCGGCCGCCGGCCGCGCGGGTGCCTCGTGACCGCCGCCGGCACGCCCCCGGGCAAGGCCTGGTCGGGGCGCTTCACCGAGGGCGCCGACCCCACCGCGGAGGCCTTCACCTCCTCGCTGTCCTTCGACCGCCGGCTCTGGCCCTACGACCTGGCCGGCAGCGCGGCGTGGGCGCGCGCGCTGGCGCGGGCGAAGCTGATCACCCGCGCCGAGCTCGAGGGCCTGCTGGCCGGGATCGACGCGGTGCGGGCCGAGCTCGAGGGCGGGCGGTTCCCGTTCCGCCGCGAGCTCGAGGATATCCACATGAACGTGGAGCGGCGGCTGGTGGAGCTGGCCGGGCCGGTCGGCGGCAAGCTCCACACCGGCCGCTCGCGCAACGACCAGATCGCGCTCGACGAACGCCTCTACCTCCGCGACGTCATCGACGGGGTCGACGC
>DASZJM010000014.1:0-5071 GCA_035948165.1 Candidatus Methylomirabilota bacterium | reverse complement strand
CGGCTGTAGTAAGGTCGACCCGGCTGGACGTCCCCCGGTCCTCTTGCGGACCCGGCCTGATCGGAGACCTATTGGATCGACGGACGTTCGTAGCCACGCTGGCTGGCCGCCTTCTCGCCGCGCCCGTCACCACCGAGGCGCAGCGGCCCGTCAGGCCGGCCACGATCGGCGTCCTGGCCAGCACCCAATTGACCGGAGCCGTGCAAGCGGCGATCCGCGACGGCCTGAAGGAGCAGGGATACGTCGAGGGTCAGAATATCGTCATCGAGTGGCGGTCCGCTGATGGCCGCCGCGACCGTGCCGCCGCCCTGGCCGGTGAATTGGCTCTCCTCCACGTCGACGTCATCGTCGCCCTGCTGACGCCTGCCGCGCAGGCGGCAAAGAATGCGACCAGCTCGATTCCTATCGTCATGGCCCCGGTGGGAGACCCGATCGCCAGTGGACTCGTGGCCAGCCTGGCCCGACCCGGCCACAACCTGACCGGCGTGACCGGCATCGGCGCCGAGCTTGCGGGCAAGCAGCTCGAGACTCTGCGGCAAGTCGTTCCGAGGCTCACGCGCCTCGCGCTTCTGATCCATCCGCTCGGTGATGCGTTCTCGAAGACGCTCACGGCCCAAACGCAGGCGGCGGCGAACACCGCAGGCATCACTCTGCACGTGGTCACCGTGCCCACGACCGACGAGCTCGAGCGCGCGTTCGCCGCGATGGCGGCGCGCCGGGACGAAGGCGCGATCGTTCAAGGCCCGATCTTCACCACGTCGTTCGAGCGCATCGCGCAGCTGGCCCTTCGCCGTCGCTTGCCCGCGGTCTCGGCCCCGAAGGGGTTCGCGGAAGCGGGCGGGCTGCTTGCGTACGGGGCGAGCCAGATCGATCTGGCCAAGCGGGCGATGTTCCACGTTGCGCGAATCCTCCGCGGCGCCAGACCTGCCGATCTCCCGGTCGAGCAGCCCACGAAGTTCGAGCTGGTCGTCAATCTCAAGACCGCGAAGGCCCTCGGCCTGACGATTCCCCCGTCGCTCCTGCAGCGGGCGGATCAGGTGATCGAGTAGCGAGCGAGAATCTTCGCGGTGAACGGCTGCGGTGAATCATGCCGCCCGCGCGCCGGCGCAAGGAATCGGTCGGCGCGCGGGCGGATGGTCAGCGCGGTGCCAGCACCTCCGGCGCCACGCGGGCTCGCCGCTCCTCCGCGTCCTGGCAGGCCACGCAGGTGGTGACCTCCGGGATGGCGCGCAGACGCGCCGGCGCGATCGGCTCGCCGCAGGCCTCGCAGACCCCATACTCGCCCGACCGCACCCGCTCCAGCGCCTCGGCGAGGCGATTGGCCCGCTCCACGAGCAGACCCCGCACCGCGAAGGTCATCTCCCGGTCCTCGCTGATGCGCCCCGCGTCGCCCGCCGCTTCTCCCTGCCCCTCGTCCTCCCGGGCTCCGGGATCGTCCTCGAAGGCGATCGCCCCACCCAGCCCCTTCAGGCGATCGACCGTGTGCTTCAGTTCTTGCTCCAACGCCCTGCGGATGTCGTCCATAGCTCGGCCCTCCTCCGGCCGGAACGCAGGTTTAGATGCAGCCGGGCACCGATCGGATCCAGCGCGTGTAAACACGCGCCATCGTGGAGGGAGCGGCGCGGGCGACGTCGGCGGGCGCCTGCCGGATCCGGCGATCCCGGCGGTCAGGCGGCTCCGGGGAGGGCCAGATGGAAGGTGGCGCCGTACTCGGGATTCGCGGTCGCCCAGAGCCGCCCGTCGTGCCCCTCCACGATGGAGCGGCTGATCGACAGCCCCATCCCGAGCCCGCCCGGCTTGGTGGTGTAGAACGCCTCGAACAGCCGCTCGGCGTCGGGCTCGCGGAAGCCGACGCCGCCGTCCTCCACCGTGACCACCGCCCAGGCGTGCCCGTCGATGGCCTCGCTCTCGGCGCGGACGACGAGCCGGCGCCGCTCGGGCGGGACCTCGCGCATCGCCTCCCCCGCGTTGACGAGCAGGTTGATGAGCACCTGCTGGAGCTGGATCCGATCGCCCTGAACCGGCGGCAGGTCGGTGGCCACCGACAGCTCGAGCGCGATGTGGTGCCGGCGCAGCTCGGGACGCACCAGCGGCAGCACGTCGGTGACGATCCGGGCGAGCTGGACGGGCTGCCGGGGCACGACCGCGCCGGCCAGGAGGGCGCGGATGCGGGTGAGCACCTCCGCGGCGCGATCCCCGTCGGCCACCACCGCGAGCAGCGCATCGCGGATCTTGTCGAGCGGCGGCGACTCCACGCGCAGCCAGTTGAGAGACGCGTTGGCGTCCGCGACGATCGCGGTGAGGGGCTGGTTGATCTCGTGGGCGATCGAGGCGGCCAGCTCGCCCAGGGTGGTCGCGCGGGTGACCCGGCCGAGCTCGGCCTGGGCCTGGTGCAGGGCGTCCTCGGCCCGCCGGCGCTCGGTGATGTCGTTGTTCGTCTCGAGGATCGCGGTGGGCCGGCCGGGGGAGGCGCGCCGCAGCGACCAGCGGCTCGCCACCACCACCGGGGTCCCGTCACGCCGGGTGTGGACGAACTCGCCTTCCCAGCGCCCGGTGCGGGCCAGCTCGGCCATGACGTCGGGGAGCGGGGAGGGGAAGACGGTCTGCAGGCGCCGATGGGCCACCGCGCCCACCGCCTCCGCCTGGGTCCATCCGTACATCTCCTCCGCCCCGCGATTCCAGTAGATGATGACGTCCTGCTCGTCGCGGACGAAGATCGTGTCGTGGGTCAGGTCGAGGAGCTCGGCCTGCTCCCGCAGCGTCTCCTCGACGCGGGCCCGCGCCGCGATCTCGGCCGCGAGCCGCTCGTTGCTCCGGGTGAGGTCCGCCGTCCTCGCCTGCACCCGCAGCTCCAGCTCGTCGCGCGCGAGGCGCAGCGTCTCCTCGGTGCGGCGGCGCCACTCGCTCAGCCAGCCGACGAGGAACGCGGAGAGGGCGAAGACCGCGATGCGCAGCGCGAAGTCGAAGTCGAAGCTGACCGAGTAGAGCGGGGGGTGATGAACAGGTCGACCACCACCGTGGAGAGGAGGGCCGCGAGTACCCCGGGGCCGCGCCCGCCGAGCCACGCGCTCAGGATCGCAGCCGCGTAGAGGAGGGTGACGCCGTGGACGAAGCGCTCCGGGGCCTCGGGAAAGAGCCGCTCGCCTCCCGGCCCGGTGGTGAGCAGGGCCGCGACCGCGACGCTCACCACCGCCAGCGCCCAGCGGAGCGAGGCTGGGTGGCGGAATGGCCGCGCCGGGTTTGCCACTCACGCCTTCCGCGCCGCGACCGGCGAGACCTCCAGGCGGGCCGCGATCCGGACCAGCTCGGCCAGCGACCCCGCCCGCATCTTCGCCATCACCTGCCCGCGCTGCTCCTTGACGGTGGCCTCGGTGGTCCCGAACTCGGCCGCGATCTGCTTGTTGAGCAGACCGGCCACGATGCGGGCCATGACCTCGCGCTGCCGCGGGGTGAGGGTGTCGTAGCGGCCGCGCAGGTCCGCCAGCTCCCGGCGCTCCCGGCGGCCGGCGCGATCGCGCTCGATCGCCTGGCGAATCGCCGCGAGCAGGTCCGACTCGCGGAACGGTTTGGTGAGGAACTCGGCCGCGCCCGCCTTCATGGCCCGCACCGACATGGGAATGTCGCCGTGGCCGGTGAGGAAGACGATCGGCAGCGAATCGCCGCGCCGCGCCAGCTCGCGCTGGAGCTCGAGGCCGCTCGGCCCCGGCAGCCGGACGTCGAGCACGAGGCAGGCGGGCGCGTCCGGCCGCGGCGCGTCCAGGAACGCCTGCGCGCTCGCGAACACCTCCACCGTCATCCCCACCGAGGCGAGCAGCCGGTGGAGGGAGTCGCGCACGGACTTGTCATCGTCGACCACGAAGATGACCGAATCCGGCGTGCTCATCAGGGATGAGGTTACCACGCGGCGCGAGCGCGGCCGGTCGGGCCGGCTGCCGCGTTCTTGCTGAACCGCGAGCCCGCCGCGGCCGATCCATGGTGGTCCACGTCAAAAAGGGGGGAAGGGGCGGCGCCGGCCTCCGCGGTGGCAGACTGCTCCTGGGCGCGGGGGTACCTCGCCGGCGCCCGGGGGAGGAGCGTGATGAGCGACACGTCGATCAAGGTGGCGATCGTGACCGGAGCCTCGGGGGGTATCGGCCGTGAGGTGGCCCGGCGCCTGGCCCGCGACGAGTTCGCGGTGGTGGCGACGTACGCGGGCAACCCGGCCCGCGCGCAGGACGTGGTGACCGAGATCGAGGCGGCGGGGGGACGCGCGATCGCGCTGCCCGCCGACGTGGGCAGCGCCCCCGACGTGGAGCGCCTCTTCCGCGACGCGCTCGAGGCCTTCGGCCGGGTCGACGTGGTGGTGAACAGCGCGGGCATCATGCCGCTGGGCCCGATCGCGGACGGCAAGCTGGAGGATTTCGACCGGGTCATCGCCACCAACCTGCGCGGCGCCTTCATCGTGCTGGGCCAGGCGGCCAAGCACGTCTCGAAGGGCGGCCGGATCATCGCGCTCTCGAGCAGCGTCGTCGCCAAGTCGCTGCCCGGCTACGGCGCCTACATCGCCTCGAAGGCGGGCGTGGAAGGCCTGGTGCGGGTGCTCGCTCACGAGCTGCGCGGCCACCAGATCTCGGTCAACGCGGTGGCGCCGGGCCCGGTGGCCACCGAGCTCTTCCTCAAGGGCAAGGGCGAGGCGGAGATCGAGCGCTTCGGCCAGCTCGCCCCGCTCGAGCGCCTCGGCCGGCCCGAGGACATCGCGGAGGTGATCTCGTTCCTGGCCGGCCCGGAAGGCGGCTGGGTGAACGCGCAGGTGCTCCGCGCCAACGGTGGCTTCGCATGAGCCGGCCGCCCCTGCCGCCGTTCACGCGGGAGACCGCGGTCCAGAAGGTGCGGCTCGCGGAGGACGCCTGGAACTCGCGCGACCCGGAGCGGGTGTCCCAGGGCTACACCGTCGGTTCCCGCTGGCGGAACCGCGCCGAGTTCGTGAACGGCCGCGCGGAGATCGTCGCGTTCCTCACCCGCAAGTGGAGGCGGGAGCTGGACTACCGCCTGATCAAGGAGCTGTGGGCGTTCGCGGGCAATCGCATCGCGG
>DASZJM010000013.1:0-1562 GCA_035948165.1 Candidatus Methylomirabilota bacterium | reverse complement strand
GGCCTAGCCCTTCGCCAGCTTCTCCACGCCGCGCCGGGAGAGCCCCGAGACGCGCGCGAGCAGGGCCTTCACCTTCCGCTCCGATACCTGGTCCGCGAGGATCAGCTTCTTCGACTTCGTCTTGGTCACGATGTACGCGACCCAGTCGTCGAGGTCCGGGGTGCCGCGCCACGCGATGGTGAGCTTGCTCTGCCGCAACGACCGGCGTCCTTCGACTTTCGCCAACGGCTTTCGACTCCCCTGCATGACTCGTGAAGCCTAGTGAAACGGTGGGGGATGTGTCAAGCCGATGACGAAGAAAGTTTTGTGAATAAGTGTGGATAACCGTGTTATGACCTGCCCCATCATGCTGATCGAAAAGAAGCTGGAGGCGCTCGGGCTCTCGCTGATGGATCTGGATCGGGCGTACCGGGCGAACGCGTCGGGCGCGCGCTTCGTGTCGCATCTCGCGGTGAACAACGTGCTCTACCTCTCCGGCACCACGCCGGTGCGCGACGGGCAGTCGTATCTCCCCGGCGTGGTGGGCGCCGATCTCTCGATCGAGCAGGGCTACGAGGCGGCGCGCTACGCGCTGCTCGCGAGCCTGGCCGCGATCAAGTACGCGCTGGGCGATCTCGATCGGGTGCGGCAGGCGGTGCAGCTCATCGGGTTCGTCAACTCGGCGCCCGGCTTCAACGAGCAGCCGCGCGTGATCAACGGCGCCACCGATCTGCTCGTCGAGCTCTACGGTGACCGCGGCAAGCCGACCCGCGCGGCCATCGGCTGCCAGGGCCTGGCCCTCGGTCACTCGGTCGAGGTCGTGCTCACCGTGCTCTTCACCGGAGAGGGGACCACCCCGCCCCTGGCGCGTGATCACTACGTGAAGTAGATTCGGCCCACCATGACCCGCTGGCTCTGGCTGGCCACCCTGGTCGCCCTCCACGCCGGCTGCACGACCCTCACCGCCGGGCAGCGGGCCCACCTCGACGACTGGCAGCGATTCGCCGATCGGGTCACCGCGCACTACGGGGTCGCCGGCGTCACCTTCCTGGTGGGTGAGCAGCCCGGCGCGGGCGGCGGCGCGATGCGGCCGGGCGGCCTCATGACCTTCCAGACCCAGATGCTCGAGCCCTTGCCCGCGGGCCAGAGCCGCGACTTCCTGCTCGCCCACGAGCTGGCTCACTGGGTGCTGGGGCACGCCTATCGCCGGCCGCCCGACGAGGCGGCCACGTCGCTCTGGGAAGCCCAGCAGGAGCGCCGCGAGCTCGACGCCAACGCGGAGGCGGTGAAGATCCTCGTGATCGGACGCCACTGGTCCGAGCGGCGCGCCTTCTTCCACGCGCACGCCTATCTGTGGAGCTACCGGCTCGGCGTCGAGGCCCGCCGCTACGGCATCCCGGCCGGCCATCCGGTCGACACCTGCGTCGAGATCAACGACCTGATCCGGCGCTATCCGGCCTACCGCGACATCAGCGACTCCTGTCCCTCGTGGCCGGAGCCGCGGTGGGCCGAGCACTCGGCGCAGCGGGACGCGATGTCGAGCGCGCTCCCGCCCGACGTCCGGTGACCCCTCGCTGACCGTC
>DASZJM010000012.1:0-2478 GCA_035948165.1 Candidatus Methylomirabilota bacterium | reverse complement strand
AACAAGTACTCGGAGGGCTACCCGGGCCGCCGCTACTACGGGGGCAACTTCATCATCGACGAGGTCGAGGACCTGGCCCGCGACCGGGCGACGAAGCTCTTCGGGGCGGCTCATGCCAACGTGCAGCCGCACGCCGGGGCGAACGCGAACCTGGCCGTGTACCAGGCCCTCCTCGAGCCCGGCGCCACCGTCCTCGCCATGCGGCTCGATCACGGCGGGCACCTCACCCACGGCTCGCCCGCCTCGATCGTCTCGAAGTTCTGGCGCTTCGTCTTCTACGGCGTGACACCCGAGTCGAGCGACCCGGAAACCGGGCCCGGCGAGGTCATCGACTTCGACCAGGTGGCGCACATGGCCAAGACGGAGAAGCCCGCGCTGATCGTCGCCGGCTCGACCGCCTACGCCCGCATCATCGACCCCCAGCCGTTCCGCGAGATAGCGGACTCGGTCGGCGCCATGTTCATGTTCGACGCCGCGCATCCGGCCGGCCTCATCGCGAGCGGCGTGCACCCCAGCCCGGTCGGCATCGCCGACGTCGTGACGCTCACGACGCACAAGACGCTCCGCGGCCCCCGCGGCGGCGCCATCCTCTGCGGCGAGGAACTGGCCAAGAAGATCGACAGCGCGGTGTTCCCCGGGCTCCAGGGCGGCCCGCTCGAGCACGTCATCGCCGCCAAGGCGGTCGCCTTCGCTGAGGCCGCCCGTCCCGAGTTCCGTGAGTACGCCGCCCGGATCGTGGCCAACGCCAAGGCCCTGGCAGACGCGCTCTCCGGCCACGGCTTCCGCCTGGTGTCTGGCGGCACCGACAACCACATGATGCTCGTCGACCTGCGGCCCTTCGACGCCGACCTCACGGGCAAGGAGGCCCAGGAGGTGCTCGACCGCGCCGGCATCACCTGCAACCGCAACACCATCCCCGACGACCCCCGCAGCGCATTCCAGACGTCAGGGCTCCGGCTCGGGACCGCGGCAGAGACCACCGCCGGCATGGGCCCGGCCGAGATGCAGACAGTGGCCGACCTCCTCGTACGCACGCTCAAGGCTCGAGGCGACGAGGGGGAGATCGCAACGGTGCGGTCCGAGGTCGCCGCGCTCTGCGCCGCGTTCCCGCCCTATCCCGACCTCTTGGGCTAACGCATGCCCGACATCGGCTGGTACGGCCTGATCCTGGCGGTGGCCGCGGGCTCGACCGCCGCATTGACCGTGCCGGCCAAGCGCATCGCCGTCCGCGTGGGCTACATCGCGCACCCCGGCGATCGCTCGGTGCACAAGAAGCCGATCCCCTACGGCGGCGGCGCGTCGATGTTCCTGGGCTTCCTCGTCGCCGTCCTGCTCGCCGCGACGCTGCCTCCCTTCCGGGCCGCCCACACCTTCACCGATTCGCCCGAGATGCTGGGCGTCGTCCTCGCGGCCGGCGCCATGTTCGCCGTCGGCCTCATCGACGACGTCCGCGACATGTCGGCGCCGGCGAAAATGGCGGGCCAGGTTCTCGCCGCCAGCATCCTGTACTTCGCCGGCGTCACGATGTACGAGCTCAAGATCCCCCTCGCCGGCTTCTACCTGTTGACGCCCGGCATCATCCCGCTCATCACCGCGATCTGGGTGATCGCGCTCACCAACGCGGTCAACCTGATCGACGGCCTCGACGGCCTCGCCGCCGGGGTCGTCGCCATCGGCGGCGGCGCACTCGCGCTCTACGGCATCCGCCTCATGGGCCTCGGACTCATTCCCTCGGACAACATCGGCCCGCTCGTCGCGGTCATCGCGTGCGGCATCTGCCTCGGCTTCCTCCCCTTCAACTTCAACCCCGCCCGCATCTTCATGGGCGACGCCGGCGCGCACTTCCTCGGCCTGCTCATGGCCGCCTCAACCATGGTGATCGGCGGCCGCGTCCCTACTGCGGTGCCCATTTCCGGCGTGACCTACTTCTTCTTCGCCCCCCTCTTCATCCCGCTCTTCATCCTGGGCGTCCCGCTCGTCGACATGGCCTTTGCGTTCATTCGCCGGACCGCTCGGGGTCAGAAGTTCGACACGCCCGACAAGGAGCACATCCACCACCGGCTGTTGAACCTCGGCCACGGCCCCCGGCGGAGCGTCATCATCCTGTGGGCGTGGACCGCCGTCCTCTCGAGCTTCCTGCTCTTCCCGCTGTTCGTGCACCAGGTGAACGCCATCATCCCGATCGGCGCCGCGGCCCTCGGCGTCGGCCTCTACACCTTCTTCCATCCGGGCTTGCGACGAGGGAACGGTCAGGACGAGGACAAGCCGCCCGACCAGGAGATTCCCAGCTCGAACGGACAGGTCAAGCAGGCCCCGGAGGTGGTCCGGTTCCGCTCCTGATCGTTTGGACGCGAAACGGGCCGGGATGCGATGATGACGCCTGTGTACCCCGTCCACCTCGCCTCGTCCGGCGCTGCCTGCACGGCCATCAGGACGACGGACTCCGGCGCGCCACGCCTGGCTTAAGGGGGGAGCAGT
>DASZJM010000011.1:0-2193 GCA_035948165.1 Candidatus Methylomirabilota bacterium | reverse complement strand
CACCACCACCGTGCTCCCGTCGAGCGGCACGCGCTGGACCACGAAGCCGGCCGGCGGCTCGCCGAGCGTGAGGTGGAGCGCGAGCGTCTCCTCGCACAGGTAGTCGCGATGCGCGTCGACAACGGCCAGCCGCTCCGGGTCCGCCGCGACGGCAAGATGGATGCGGTCGTCGACCGCGAGGCCCGCGGCCTTGCGCGCGAGCTGCACGTGATGCGCGAGCTGGCGCGCGAATCCGGCCCGCTCGAGGGCCGGAGTCAGGCGCGTGTCGAGGGCGACCACAACCTCGCCGTCGGCCGCCGCCCGCAGCGGACCGTCGCCGGCGGTGAGCGCGCCCGGCTCGCCCCCCGCCGGGGCCCACATGGCTCGCCCGTCGCTCCGGAGCGCCTCGGCGAGGGCGGGGTCGGCGGGTGCGGCGTCCATCGCCTCCACGTTCAGCTCCGCGAGCACGTGCGCCTCGAGCTCGCGCAGCCAGGGCAATCGCTCCGCGGGCGCGAGCACGAGCACGCGGGCGAGCGGCTGGCGGACCTTCAGCCCCGCCGCGCTCCGCACCCCGAGGCCCACCCGCACCACCCGGCGCACGAAGGCCACGCCGTCCTCGAGCTCCGCGTCGACCAGCTCCGCGTCGGGCTCCGGGAATGGGGTCAGGTGCACGCTCTCCGGGAGCGCGGGCGCGTGCCCCGCGGTCAGCGCGCGGTAGATGTGGTCGGCCACGAACGGGGTCACCGGGGCCAGGAGCTGACAGGTCCGCACGAGGACGTGGAAGAGCGTGCGATAGACGAGGGCCTTGCTCTCGCTCATTGGGCCCTTCCACAGGTCGCGGCGGCGCCGGCGCACGTACCAGTTGGACAGGTCGTCGCGGACGAAGTCCTCGACCGCGCGCATGGCGCGTGGGAGCAGATACGCGTCGAGCGCCTCGCCCACCTCCCGGATCGTCGACTGCAGGCGGGCGAGGATCCAGCCCTCGAGGCCGCCGCGCACGCGGGGGGCGGCCGCATCCGGCGGGAGCGCGGGCCGGTCCACCGCCGCGTAGGTGGCGAAGAGGGTGTAGACGTTCCACAGGGTGAGGAAGCGGCGCGTGACCTCCCGGCCCGCGTCGGGCCCGAGCTTCACCGGGTCGGCGATGGCCTGGGTGGCGAAGAGGTAGCGGACCGCGTCGGCGCCCATCCGATCGAGGGCGTCGTCGAGCCGGATCGCGTTGCCCCAGCTCTTGTGCATCTCGCGGCCGTCCGCCCCGAGCACGCGCTCGTGCGCCATCACGGTGCGATAGGGCGCGCGGCCCTCGAGCGCGGCGGACATGAAGAGCTGGGCGTAGAACCAGCCGCGGACCTGCGCGGTCATCTCCACCACGAAGTCGGCCGGGAACCAGCGGGCCCACGCGGCGGGGTCCTCCAGGTAGCCGAGGGTGGAGAAGGGGACGATGCCGGCGTCGAGCCAGCAGTCTCCGACCTCCGGCACGCGGGAGACGGTGGCCGCGCAGCGCGGGCAGCGCACCGCGACGCGATCGATCCACGGGCGGTGGAGCTCGGGCAGGTCGTCGACCGCGCCCGGCGTCACCGCGAGGGTCCGCAGCTCCTCGCGCGAGCCGACCACGGTGAGGTGCCCGCACGCCGCGCACGGGTAGAACGGCAGGGGCAGGCCCCAGTAGCGCTTGCGCGAGATGCACCAGTCGCCCATGTTCGTGAGCCAGTCGCGCATGCGGAGGCGCATGTGGTCGGGCGTCCACGTGACGCCTTCGTTGGCCGCGAGGGCCACCGGACGCACCTCGTCCGCGCGGATGAACCACTCGTCGACCGGGCGGAAGATCAGCTCCTGGGCGCAGCGCCAGCAGGACGGATAGCGATGCCGGTGCGGTCCCTCGCGGAAGAGCAGGCCGCGGGCGCGCAGGCTCTCCACCACCATCGGGGTCGCGTCCCACGCGGTGCGGCCCTCCAGCTCCCCGAAGCCGGCCACGTAGCGTCCCTCCTCGTCGACCGGCGCAACGAACGGCAGCGCCTCGCGCCGGCCGAGCTCGAAGTCCTCCTCGCCGCAGCCGGGGGCCACGTGGACGATGCCGGTGCCGGCGTCGGCCGCGACCTCGCTCCACGCGACCACGCGGTGGGCGACGCCGCGCTGGGCGTCCAGATGGTCGAAGGGCCCCGTGTAGGCGAGCCCCACCAGCGCACGCCCGGGCACGCGTTCCCGCACGTCGGTGAG
>DASZJM010000010.1:0-6072 GCA_035948165.1 Candidatus Methylomirabilota bacterium | reverse complement strand
GCGCGCCCCGTCGCTGGTGGTCTTCGGCGACGGCGACCTGGTGGAGGCGGCGGGCGCGCCCGGTGGCGGGCGCTTCCTCCTCGCGGCGGCGCGGCCGCTCGGGGAGCCGATCGCCCGCCACGGCCCGTTCGTGATGAACACGCCGGCGGAGATCGAGGAGGCCCTGCGTGACCTGCGCAGCGGGCACTTCATCCGCGACGACCCCCGCGACGCGTAGCTACTTGAGCTTCAGGTCCTCGCAGGGGGCCGCGTAGGGGTAGCCCTGGATCAGGCCCGCGCCGGGCTGCTCCACCCGCGAGCCGACCCCCCAGAGGAAGGCCTGCTGGAAGATCGGCGCCACCAGCGTCTGGTCGGCGACGATCTTCTGGATCTGGTGGAGCAGCGCCTCGCGCTGCTTGCGATCGTTCTCGGCCGCCTGGCGCTGGAAGAGATCGTCGATCTCCGGGCGCGTGCCGTAGGGGTAGGTGCCGCCCTTGGTGAAGAACGCCTCCAGGCGGGTGGCCGCGTTGCCGGCCGCGCCGGTGGCTCCGATCAGCAGGCCGTGCAGCTTCTTCTCGCGCCAGGCGCTGAGGAAGGTGGCGCGCTCCATCGTGCGCACGCTCGTGCGGATCCCGATCGCCTGCAGGTTGCCGCCGACCGCCTCCGCCACGGTGGTGTAGGGCGGCAGTGGGGTGAGGTCGCCCGCGTCGAAGCCGTTCGGATAGCCGGCCTCGACCATGAGCTGCTTGGCTCGCTTGGGATCGAAGGCGGGCGGATCCAGGCGGAGGGCGAAGTCGAACTCGGGCGGCACGAACGCGCCGGCCGCCTTGCCGAGCCCCAGCATCTCGGCCTGGTTGATCGCGTTGCGGTCGATCGCGAGACTCGCCGCCTGGCGCACCCGGCGGTCGTGCCAGGGCGACTTCGGCTCCCACTGATCCAGGAAGTCGAGCCAGTAGATGCCGTAGAGGAGCGGCGCCACCACCCGGACGCCGGGCGAGCGCTTCAGGTCCTCCGCCACCGCGCCGACGAAAAGATAGGCCGCGTCGACCTCGCCGGTCTTCACCGCGGCGGCCCGCGTGGTCTCATCGGGGATCGAGCGCATGATCAGCCGCTTCACCTGCGGGGCCTTCCGCCAGTAGTCCCCGAACGCCTCGAGCGTCAGCTCGATGCCCGGGGTGAAGGAGACGAACTTGAACGGGCCCGCCCCGACCGGAGCCCTCTTGTACGCCTCCTCGCCGACCTTCTCGATGTACTTCTTGGGCACGATCCAGCCCGCCCCGGTGGCGGAGGTGCCGTAGAAGGCCATGAAGTCGGGCCACGGCTCCTTGAGCACGAAGCGGACCCGGTTCGGCGCGAGCATCTGGATCTCCTTGACCTTGTCCTTGAGCAGCTTGGCCCCGCTGCCCTTGTAGCGCTCGAACGTGAACTTCACGTCCTCGGCGGTGACCGGGTCGCCGGTGTGGAACCGGGCGTTCTTCCGGATCACGAACTCGTAGCTGAGCCCGTCCTTCGACTGGGTCCAGGACTCGGCCAGGCTCGGGGTCATGATGCCGCCCGGCATGGGCTTCACGAGCGCGTCGTGCAGGGCGTAGAGGACCATGAAGGGGGTGATCAGCGCCTCCGTCTCGCCCGGATCGAGCCAGCGCGAGACGAGGGTCACGTGCACGCCGATGGCCATGGTGCCGTCGGGCGGGACCGCGGCCGCGGGCACCACGCCGAGGGAGACCACGAGGACGAGGATCAGGATCGCGCCGAGGACACGCATCGCTCACCTCCGGAGGAAGGTCGGTCCCGAGAAGGTACCACGGCTCGGGCCCGGCCGATCCCCGCCGAGAGAAAAAACCGGGCGGGGGAGTTGCCGGCCCGCTTACGATGACCGGGTGAAAGGGATCATCCTGGCGGGCGGCTCCGGCACGCGCCTCTATCCGGCGACCCGGGGCATCAGCAAGCAGCTGGTGCCGATCTACAACAAGCCGATGGTGTACCACCCGCTCTCTACCCTCATGCTGGCGGGGATCCGCGAGATCCTCCTGATCACCACCCCCGAGGACGCCCCCGCCTTCCACCGGCTCTTCGGCGACGGCAAGGACCTCGGCCTGGCCCTCTCCTATGCGGTGCAGCCCCGGCCCGAGGGGCTCGCCCAGGCCTTCATCATCGGCCGCCAGTTCATCGGGCGGGACGCGGTGGCCCTGGCCCTCGGGGACAACGTCTTCTACGGCCACAACCTGCCGGTGCAGCTGCAGGCGGCCGCGGCGCGACCCGCAGGAGCCACCGTGTTCGCCTACCGCGTGCGTGATCCGTGGCGCTACGGGGTCGTGACCTTCGCGCCCGACGGGCGGGCGCAGGACATCGAGGAGAAGCCGACCCAGCCGCGCTCCAACTTCGCGGTCACCGGCCTCTACTTCTACGACAACCGGGTGGTGGAGATCGCGGCGGGGCTCAAGCCGTCCGCGCGCGGGGAGCTCGAGATCACCGACGTCAACCGGGCGTACCTCGCGTGGGGCGAGCTCCACGTGGAGCGGCTCGGGCGCGGCATCGCGTGGCTCGACACCGGCACCTACGACTCGCTGCTCCAGGCGTCGAACTTCATCCAGGCCATCGAGGAGCGGCAGGGGCTCATGGTGGCGTGCGTGGAGGAGATCGCGTGGCGGATGGGCTGGATCACCGCGGAGGACATCCGCCGGATCGCCGCGCCGATGAAGCAGAACGGGTACGGCCAGTACCTCCTCGGCCTGCTCGAGAGCGACGGCTGATCCCCTTCTGAAGCGGACCGCCCGGCGGCGGCGCCCCGGGGGGACGCCGCCGCCGTCACGTCGAGGGCGAGGCCTAGAAGCGCAGCGGATCGGTCAGGCGCGTCCAGCGCCCGCCCTTCACCACCGCCAGGAACGAGGAATCGGCGCCCTGGTGCTTGTCGGCCGCGAAGTTCACCTCGGGGCCGTGGAAGATGTCGTGGTAGCCCTTGATCGACTCCATGGCTCGCACGAAGTTGTCGGTGGTCAGCTCGACCCCCGTCTTCTCGAGCGCGGTCACGGTGAGGTCCGCGGCCACGTGGCCGTAGATCGCGCCGATGTTGGGATCGACCTTGTAGCGCTCCTTGTAGCGGTCGAACCACTGCTGGGCTTCGGGGGAGAGGGTGTCGCGGTACGGCATCGCGGTGAGGCCCATCGCGTAGAAGCCCTCGGTGACCCCGCCCTGGGCGGAGGCCACGAAGAGGTCGTAGGAAGCGGCCGAGCCGAGGAAGTCGACGTCGGTCCAGCCCATCTTGCGCGCGGTGGCGTAGGGCACGATGGTGTCGCGCACGATGGTGCCCATCACCACCAGGTCGCAGCCGGCCGCCTTCAGCTTGGTGACCTGGGCGGTGAAGTCCTGGTCGGTGGGCTTGTGGGTGGTGGTCTCCACCACCTTCAGCTTGAGCTTCTCGGCCTGAATCTGCACGCCGTCCAGCACCTCCTTGCCGAAGTCGGTGTCCTGGTACATCGCGCAGAGCGCCTTCTTGCCCTTCTTGGAGACGAAGTACTGGATGCCGGCCCGGACCTGGTCCACGTAGCTGGCCGCCCCGTAGAACTTGAGCTTGTGGAACGGCTCGTACATCGAGCGCGCGGCGGAGAGCGGGAAGAGGTTGGGCACTCCCGCGTCGAACTGGTCCTTGAACAGCGCGTTGTTCATGGGGGTGCCGAGGCCGGCCACCATCGCGAAGATGTGGTCGCGGTTGATCAGCTTGGCCCCCGCCTGCACCGCGCGCGGCACCTGGTACTGGGTGTCCTCCACGATCAGGCGGATCTTGCGGCCCTGGATGCCGCCCTTCTCGTTCACGTCGTCGAAGCGCATCTTCACCGCGTTCGACGAGGAGACCCCGTAGGTGGCGGCGGGCCCCGAGAGGTCGGTGTGCATGCCGAGCACGATCTCGGTCTTGGTGACCCCGCGCTGCTCCTTCTGGGCCGCGGCCATCCCGGCCAGACCCAGCAGCGCGGCCACCGTCACGAGCGTCAGTAGTCGCTTCATCCCTCGCTCCTTTCGTACATGCTGTCGATGAGGTCCTTGTACTTCACGTTGACGAAGGTGCGTCGGAGCTTCATGGTCGGGGTCAGCTCCTCGTCCTCCGGAGTGAGGAGCTGCTCGATGAGCCGGAACTGCTTGACCGTCTCGACCCGGGCGAGCTGCCGGTTGACCCGCTCGATCTCGTCCCGGATGAGGCCCTGCACCTCGGGGGCCCGGCAGAGCGAGGCGAAGTTGCTGAAGGGCACGTTGCGCTCCTGGGCGAACTGGGCGACCGTCTCGTGGTCGATCATGACCAGGCAGGCGAGGAACTTCCGGCGGTCGCCGATGACCACCGCGTCCGCGATGTAGGGCGAGAACTTGAGCTGGTTCTCGATCTCGGAGGGGGTGACGTTCTTGCCCCCCGCGGTGATGATGATGTCCTTCATGCGGTCGGTGATGTGTACGAACCCGTCCGCGTCGATGGTGCCCACGTCGCCGGTGTGCAGCCACCCGTCCACCACCGTGTCCGCGGTCTTCTCCGGCTTGCGGTAGTAGCCGAGGAAGACGTGGGGGCCGCGCAGGAGGATCTCGCCCTCGGGGGAGAGGCGCACCTCGGTGCCCGGCCGCGCGATCCCCACCGAGCCCAGCTTGGTGCGATCGGGCGGCATCGCGGTGGCGAGCCCGGTGTTCTCGGTCTGACCGTAGACCTCGATCATGTTGATCCCGAGCGCGAGGTACCAGCGGATCAGCTCGGGGGCGATGGGGGCCGCGCCGGTGGCGGCCCCGCGGGCGCGGTGCAGCCCGATCGAGCGCTTGACGTTGTCGAGCACCAGGAAGTCGGCGACCCGGAAGGCCGCGCGCAGGGGCCAGGGCACCGGCCGGCCCGCGATCCGCCGCTCCGCGATCCGGAGCCCGATCCCGATCGCCCGCTCGTAGGCGAAGCGGCCGAGCCGGGTGGCGTCGCGCATGCGCAGGGCCACCCCCGAGTAGAACTTCTCCCAGATCCGGGGCACCGCGAAGAAGAGAGCGGGCGCGACTTCGCGGATGTTCTCGGGCACCGTGTCGATGGATTCCGCGAAGTTCACGGTGGAGCCGGTGTGGAGCGGGTTGAACACGGTGAAGGTCCGCTCCGCGATGTGGCAGAGGGGCAGGAACGAGAGCTGCTGGTCACCTTCGTGGAGGTCGGTGATGAAGTCGGCGTAGGCGAGCTGGAAGAGGATGTTGCGGTGGCTCAGCATCGCGCCCTTGGGCGGCCCGGTGGTGCCGGAGGTGTAGACCAGGATCGCGAGGTCGTCGGGGCGGGGAACGTCCACCAGCCGGTCGAAGGCGTCGGGATGCTCGCGGTCGTATCGCTCGCCCAGCTCGAGCAGCGCCTCGAAGGGCATGACCTGCTCGTCCCGAAACGCGTGCAGGCCGTCCATGTCGTAGACGAAGATCTTGACCAGCTCCCCGCAGCGGTCGCGCACCGCCAGGATCTTGTCGAGCTGCTCCTCGTTCTCCACGAAGAGGAAGCGGGTGCCGCTGTCGTTGACGATGTACTCGACCTGGCGCGCCGAGTCGGTGGTGTAGATGCCGTTGGGGATCGCGGCCACCGACATGACCCCGAGGTCGGTGTAGAGCCACTCCGGGCGGTTGTCGGAGATGATCGAGACGACGTCACGTGGGCGGAGACCCAGGGCGACCAGCCCCATGCCGACCCGCCGCGCCCGCTGCCCGTACTCGCGCCAGGAGATGCCGCGCCAGATCCCGAGGTCCTTCTCCCGCATCGCCACCCGGTCGCCGCGCTCGCGCACCACGTGGCGGAAGAGCCGGGGCAGGGTGTCCTGGCCGTGCACGGTGGCGGCCGCGGCCGCCTCGGGGCGGGGCGAGGGACGGGGCTCGGTGGTCAGCGCCATGTCTTCTTCCTCTTCCAGCGGCGCGTGCCGCGGATGCTCGACTCCTTGAGGCCCAGATAGAACTCCCGGATGTCCTCCTTCTGCAGGAGGCGCTCGCAGGAGTCCTCCATCACGATGCGCCCCAGCTCCAGCACGTAGCCGTAGTCCGCGGTCTGGAGCGCGAGGTTGGCGTTCTGCTCCACCAGCAGCACGGTGACGCCGCGCTCGCGGTTGATGCGGA
>DASZJM010000009.1:0-2594 GCA_035948165.1 Candidatus Methylomirabilota bacterium | reverse complement strand
CTGCCCGTCGTGATCGTCAACCCGACGAATCCCATCGGCCCCTGGGAAGTGAAGCCCACCCCGACCGGCCAGATGATCGTGGACTACCTGCTCGGGCGGATGTTCGCCACGCTCGACACCGGACTCAATCTGATCCACGTGGCCGACGTCGCGCGCGGGCATCTGCTGGCCGCGCGAGTGGGGCGCGCGGGCGAGAAGTACATCCTGGGCTGCGAGAACCACTCGCTGGCCGAGATCTTCGGGCTGCTCGAGCGCATCACCGGCATCCGGGCCCCTCGCCTCCGCGTGCCGCATGCCCTGGTCACGCTCGTGGCGCTCGGCAACGAAGCGCTCGCGCGCGCGACGGGCCGCCCCCCGCGCGTCCCGCTCACGGGCGTGCGCATGGCGCGCAAGCGGATGTACTTCAGCGCCGACAAGGCGGTGCGGGAGCTCACCCTGCCCCAGACTCCGGTGGAGCAGGCGCTGCGCGATGCGGTGGACTGGTTCGTCGGGCACGGCTACGCGCCCCCACCTCCGGCCTTCCGACGACGCGTCGCCTGAGCGGGTGGGCATGGCCCTCGCTCGATCGCGCAGCGCCCCGCCCGGCCCAACGGGCTACCCGCTCATGGGTGTCTTCCCCATCGCGCGGCGCGACCCGCTGGACTTCTTCCTCGACTGCGCGCGCCGCTATGGCGACGTCGTCTCGATGCGCCTCGGCCCCCATCGCGCCTGTCTCGTGAGTCATCCCGACCATGTCAAGCGCGTGCTGCAGGACAATGCTCGCGTCTATGCCAAGGGCCCGCCCGCAACCCGCGTGCGCGCCCTCTTCGGCGACAGCCTCACCGTCGTGGACGGCGATCGCTGGCGGCAGCGGCGCCGGCAGGTTCAACCCGCCTTTCAGCCCGGCCAGCACGCCTTCTTCGCGGCCGTCGTCGCCCGCGCCAGCGCCGAGATGCTCGATCGCTGGCGGCCTCTGGGCGAGCGCGGCGAGCCGGTGGACGTGGCGAGTGAGATGCGGAGGTTGGCCCAGACGATCATCATCCGGGCGGTCTTCGGCGAGGTCCCGCCCGCCGAGATTCATGCCACCAGCGAGGCGCTCGATCTGGCGGTGGCCGACGTGAACCGCCGTCTCTGGAGCGCGTTCGGCTGGCTCGAGGTCCCGACGCTGGCCGGCGCGAAGTATCGGCGTGCCCTCGAGGTCGTGAACACCTTCGTCGCTCGGAGGGTGAGCGCGGCTCGCCGCGCCGGCTCATCGCCCGGCACGTTGCTCGCCGGCCTCCTCGATCCCTTGAGCGACGCCGAGCTCCACGGCGAGCTGAAGGCCCTCCTCATCGCGGGGCATACGACCACGGCGAGCGCGCTCGCCTGGACCTGGTACACGCTGTCCGAGCATCCGGAGGCCCGAGAACAAATCGAGCAGGAAAGCCGCGATGTCCTCGCCGGCCGCGCCCCCGGCGCCGATGATCTCCCGCGCCTCGGCTACACCCGGCGCGTGATCGAGGAGGTCTTGCGCCTCTACCCGCCCACCTGGCTCACCGCGCGAACGCCCATGGAGGATGACGAGCTCGGCGGCTACCGAATCCCCGCCGGGGCGCTGATTCTGCTGAGCCCCTACGTCACCCACCGCCATCCGGGCGTGTGGGAGGCACCCGAGCGCTTCGACCCCGACCGTTTCGGGCCCGAGCCGAGCGCGGCCCGCCCTCCGTTCGCCCACTTCCCCTTCGGCGGCGGCCCGCGCCACTGTATCGGCCGCGCCCTCGCCACCACCGAGATTCAGTGCATCGTCGCCACCATGGCCCAGCGCCATCGTCTCGACCTCCTCCCGGGCGCGCGCGTCACCGCGGCGGCGGGCCTCACCCTCCACCCCCGCTCCGCCGTCCCAATGCTCCTTCGACCGGCGCCTGGCGCTTCCTCCTAGAGACCCGACCTCCAGCATCGCTCCGTGGCCAGACTCCACCGTGCGCGGTCAAGCCGGGCTGCGTGTACGGGTCGGGCTCCATACGCTCTTGCTGGCCGCGATGGCTATCCGGAGCGACGCGCGTGACCGGCCTCGGACATCCGGACCCGAATCGAACGCCGCGACCGCCTTCGCGATCATCGCGATCCCCTCCTCCAGATCTCCCCGCTGACAGCGGGCCCATCCGATGATCGCGGCCGCGTGCGCGCGAAATCCATACAGGCGGTGCTGCTCGGCCAGCGCGAGCAGGCTCCTCCCCACCGTCAGCATCTGCTCGGCCGCCCCGCACCTGAACAACCAGCTCGAGGCCGTCGCGCGGGCGCTCTTGACGCGGCCCCTGTTTGAGCAGATCCTCGGGCCGACCGACAACCTGGACTGAGCCCGATGCCTCGGCTCGAGGAGACCTCATGAGATACAATCGGATCTCCGCGGATTGCCACCTCGATCTGATCTGGCTGCCCCCCGACCTGTTCATCTCGGAGGCGCCCGCGGCATTGAAGGACCGCATGCCGTACGTGGCCGAGGGACCGGAGGGGCCGCGCTGGGTCGCCAACAACGGAGCGACCTTCGGCCTGGCGGGCGGGGTGGGCGCGTCGGGGACGAAGCACGTGCCGGGCAAGCAGCTCCGGGTGGACGTGATGGCGGCCACCGGCCTCTA
>DASZJM010000008.1:0-22489 GCA_035948165.1 Candidatus Methylomirabilota bacterium | reverse complement strand
AAACCGTTCCGACCGGGCGCGGCGTCATCGCGTCCCGCGTGCGCTACTGCGTGATCTTTCATTCACCGAGGTCGGGCATAGAAGTTGCTCCCCTGACAATGCGGAGGCGCACACGGACATGGCGAGCGGACGCGTGAAGGTCGAGGAGGTCACGATGGTGACGTACGGCGATGGAGCTTCGGATGTGCACGGGCCCTGGCCACTGTCCTGGAGCGGGGTGTGGGTTGGCGCGCTCGCCGGCATCGCCCTGGTCCTGATCTTCGGGCTGGTGGGGATCGCGATCGGGGCGCACCGGGTTGGCCACCCCGTCGGCACCTGGCACGACGTGAGCTTCCTGGCCCTGGTCTGGAGCGTCTTCAGCGCGTTCATCGCGTTCGCGGTCGGCGGCTGGGTCGCGGCCCGTGTCGCGGGGGCGCGCCGCTCCGAGGCCGCGATGCTGCACGGGAGCATCGCCTGGCTCGTGGCGGTACCGATCCTCATGGTCCTGGCCTCGGTCGGCGCCTCCGCGTACTTCGGCACGTGGTACGGCGGGCTGGCCGGAACCCCGGCGTGGGCGACCACGGCCGCCGCGGCGGTCCAGGACCCGAACGCCGCGCTCGCGGCGCGCAACGCGGCGCTCGCCGCGGTGACCGCGCTCCTGCTCGGGCTCGTCGGCGGGGTGATCGGCGGGTGGATGGGGTCGGGTGAGCCGATGACGTTCACGTACTACCGGACACGGCCGGTTCGCTCCGGCACGGGGGGATGGTGACATGCCACTGATTCTGCTCTGGTTGCTCGGGGTTCCGCTGAGCCTGATCGTGATCCTGTTTCTGCTGGGCGTCGGCCGCTAGGCCGGACTGCCGCGAGGGTGCCGCCATGGACGGGCTGATGGGTGAGCTCGTGAGACTGGGATTCCTCCTCACGCTGTGGGCATTCGGGATCTGGGTCGGCGGCGCGTCGGTGACCGCCTGGGTGGCCTGGGAGAAAGGCCGCGATCCGGCGGCCTGGTTCGTGATGGCGTTTTTCCTGTCCCCGCTCGTGGCGCTGATCGCGCTGAGCGCGGTGCCCGCGCGGCATCTCGCTCGGGTGCGGGCGGTGCAGCGGGCGCGGGGAGCCGCGCGGTCGCGGCCGGCGGAGCCGTCGCGCATGACGGCCCCGGTGGTGGCGGCCGCGCGGCTCGTCGGCTCGGCCCGTGAGCGGAAGGTCAACGCGTAGCACTGCCGGACACGCGTGGGCGGTGGTGCTGGCCGGCGGGGAGGGCCACCGCCTGCGCCCACTGATCCGGCGCGTGCTCGGTGACGAGCGGCCCAAGCAGTACGTCCCGCTGCTCGAGCCGCGCAGCCTGCTGCGCCAGACGCTCGATCGGCTCGCCCTCCGCTTTTCCGTCTCCCGGACGGTGGTGGTGACGGTGCGCGGGCACACCGACCATATCGCCCGCGAGTTCACCGGCGTCTCCGATCCGCCCTACGTCCTGGTGCAGCCCGGCGATCGCGGCACCGCCGCCGCGATCCTGCACGCGGCCCGCTGGATCGGCCGGCGCGACCCCGACGCGACGATCGCGTTCTTCCCCTCCGATCACTTCGTCCTGGGCGAGGCGACCTTCATGGCCCAGGTGGCCGACGTGCTCGGGGCGGTGGAGGCGCAGGCCGATCGCGTTGCGCTGCTGGGAGCGTCGCCGGCCGCCCCCGAGAGCGAGCACGGCTGGATGCAGGCCGGCGGCCCGCTCGACGGGATCGACGGGGTGCTGTGCGCCGTGCGCGAGGTGTGCGCGCGGCCCTCGGACGCGCGCGGGCAGCTCGGCCTGACCGCCGGCTACCTGTGGAACACCGGCATCATGGTGGCGCGCGCCGAGCGCCTCGTCGCGCTCGGGGCGGAGGCCTTGCCCGAGATGAGCGATCGGCTCGACCGGGCCTCGGACGAGGAGCCGGCCGCGCTGCGCCAGGCCTACGCGCTCATGAGCCGGACCAGCTTCGGCCGCGCGGTGCTCGAGCGCCACCCGGAGCGCCTGGCGGCGTCGGTCCTCGGCCGGGTGACCTGGTGCGACCTCGGCAGCCCGGGCCGCGTGCTCGCGGTGCTCGCGCGCATGCGGGTGCGCCCCGCGTGGGCCGAGCGCGCGGAGGCGAGCGTGCCCGGCGTCGAGCGGCCCGCCGAGGTCGCGCTGGTTGACCATCCCGCGATCCCGGCGTAGCCTTCGCTCCCATCATGGCCTCGACCCTGTGGACCGGCAGCATCAGCTTCGGCCTCGTCACGATCCCGGTCTCGCTGGTGACCGCGGAGGTGCGCGAGGAGCTCGACTTCACCCTGCTCGACCGGCGCGACGACTCGCCGATCGGCTACCAGAAGATCAGCAAGCGCACCGGCAAGCCGGTGCCGGCCGATCGCATCGTGCGCGGCTTCGAGTACTCGGACGGGCGCTACGTGGTGCTGAGCGACGCGGACCTGCGCCGGGCGAGCCCGGAGAGGACCCAGCGGATCGACGTGCTCTCGTTCGTGAAGGCGGCCGAGATCCCGCCGGTCTACTTCGACCGGCCGTACTATCTCGAGCCGGCCCGCGGCGGTGAGCGGGGCTACGCGCTCTTCCGGGAGGCGCTCCGGCGCACCGGTCGGATCGCGGTCGCCACCGTGGTGGTGAAGACGCGCCAGCATCTCGCCGCGATCGTGGTGCAGGACGGGGTGCTGGTGCTCGATCTCCTCCGCTACGCGGCCGAGCTGCGCGACCCGTCGCGCCTGCGCGTCCCCGGCCCCAGCCTCAAGGGGGTCTCGGAGCGCGAGATCAAGATGGCGGAGCGGCTGATCGACGAGATGACCGAGGCGTGGAAGCCCGAGCGCTACCGCGACGAGTACCGTGACGAGCTGATGGCGTTCATCAAGAAGCGCGCGCGCGCCGGGAAGCTCGCCGCCGCGCCCGAGACGGAGGAGGAGCCGGCGCCGCGCCCGCGCGCCGACGTCATCGACATCGCCGACCTGCTGCAGAAGAGCCTCTCCGGCAAGGGCGCGCGCGCGCGGGGCAAGGCGGCGGACGAGCGGCGCCGGCCGCGCCGCCGCAAGACCGCCTGACCGTGAGCCTCACAGTTTATCGCCGCAAGCGCGACTTCGCGCACACCCCCGAGCCGCGCGGCCGCGCGCGGAAGTCCGCCGCCCGCCTCTCCTTCGTGATCCAGCGCCACGCGGCCACCCGCCTGCACTACGACTTCCGCCTGGAGCTGGACGGCGTCCTCAAGAGCTGGGCGGTGCCTCGGGAGCCGAAGCCGGTGGTGGGCGAGAAGCGGCTCGCGGTGCACGTCGAGGACCATCCGCTCGAGTACGGTGGCTTCCACGGGGTCATCCCGGAGGGGCACTACGGCGCGGGCCGTGTCGAGATCTGGGACCGCGGCTGGTGGGAGCCGGTGGGCGATCCGCGCGCGGAGTATCGCAAGGGCTCGCTCAAGTTCATCCTGCATGGCCGGCGGCTGCGGGGTGGCTGGGCCCTGGTGCGGATGCGCCCGCGCCCCGACGATCCCCGGGATCACGGTAGGAAAGAGAACTGGCTCCTCATCAAGGAGCGCGACAAGGAGCGCGACCGGCCGCGCACCACGCGAGCGCGCCCGGCGACCGCCCCGGCCCGGACCCGCGCCCGATGACGCTGCCGGGCTGGGTCGCGCCCCAGCTCGCCACCCTGGTGGGGGCCGCGCCGGCCGGCCGCGAGTGGGTGCACGAGATCAAGCTCGACGGCTACCGGGTGCTGGCCCGGATCGAGCGCGGCCGCGTCCGGCTCCTCACCCGGACCCGCCAGGACTGGACGGGTCACTTTGACGCGGTGGCGGAGGCCGCCGCCGCGCTGCCGGTGAAGGAGGCGCTGCTCGACGGAGAGGTCGTCGCGCTCGACCGCGCCGGCGTCTCCTCGTTCCAGGCCCTCCAGCAGGGCGCGGCGGGCGCCGACGGCTGGACCCTCGCCTACGTGGCCTTCGACCTGCTGTTCCTCGACGGCACCGATCTGCGGGGCGAGCCCCTGCTCGAGCGCAAGCGCGCCCTCGCGAAGCTGCTCGGCAAGCGGCGCGGCCGCGTGCGGTACTCGGAGCACTTCGACGCACCGGGCCCCGAGGTGCACGCGCGCGCCTGCCGCATGAAACTCGAGGGCATCGTCTCCAAGCGCAGGGACGCGACCTACACTTCCGGGCGCGGGCAGGCGTGGCTCAAGGTCAAGTGCGTGGCGCGCCAGGAGTTCGTGATCGGCGGCTACACCGATCCGGAGGGCGCCCGCGCCGAGCTGGGGTCGCTGCTGCTGGGCGTGCACGATCGCGACGGCCGCCTCGTCTACGCCGGCCGCGTCGGCACCGGCTTCACCGACGCGACCCTCCGCGAGCTCGGCAAGCGGCTGCGCCCGCTTGCCCGGCGCGACTCGCCGTTCTCGACCGAGGGACCGCGGGCGCCGGGGCGCGGCGTACACTGGGTCAAGCCGGTGCTGGTCGGGGAGGTCGCGTTCACCGAGTGGACGCGCGACGGCCTGCTGCGCCACCCGGCCTTCGAGGGCCTGCGCGAGGACAAGCCGGCTGCCCAGGTCGTGCGCGAGACGCCGCGCGCGAAGCCGGCCCCCCGCATCGCGGGCGGTAGCGGCGCGGACGTGGCGGTCGCCGGCGTCCACCTCACGCATCCCGATCGCGTGCTCTACCGGGAGCAGGCCATCACCAAGCTGGGGCTGGCGCGCTACTACGAGGCGGTGGCCGACGTCATCGTGCCGCAGGTGGCCGACCGGCCGCTGAGTCTCGTCCGCTGCCCGGAGGGCGCCGAGGGCCCGTGCTTCTACCAGAAGCACGCGGGCCAGGGCATCCCCCCGCAGGTGAAGCGCGCGCGGATCCGCGAGCGGGGCGGCGCGACCGCGGCCTATCCCTACGTCGACGACCTGCCCGGGCTGATCGCGCTCGCCCAGATCGGCGTGCTCGAGCTCCATCCGTGGGGCGCCCGCGTGGGCCGCGTCGATCGGCCCGATCGGCTCGTGCTCGATCTCGACCCCGCGCCGGGCCTGCCGTGGACCCGGGTGGTGGAGGGCGCGCAGGCGATCCGCGAGCTCCTGAGCGGCCTCGACCTAGTGAGCTTCGTGAAGACCACCGGCGGCAAGGGCCTCCACGTGGTGGTGCCGCTCCGGCCCACGGTCGGCTGGGACGCGCTGCGCGCGCTCGGCGAGGCGATCGGCGCCGAGCTGGTCCGGCGTGCGCCCGACCGCTACACCATCAACCCGCTGAAGGCGGCGCGGCGGGGGCGCATCTTCGTCGACTACCTCCGGAACGTACGCGGCGCCACCGCGGTGGCGGCCTACTCGCCCCGCGCGCGGAAGGGGGCCACGGTGTCGACGCCGCTCGCCTGGAGCGAGCTGGACGATCTGCCGGGCCCGGAGGGTTTCACGGTGGAGACGGTGCCCCGCCGGCTAGCCCGGCTCCGCAAGGATCCGTGGGCCGACTTCTTTTCGGCCGATCAGGCGATCACGAATCGGACGGCCACGGCGCTGGCCCCACCGGCCGCGCCGCGACGATCTCCTCCACCGCGTGCCCGTGCACGCTCCCGTCCTGCGCGCAGCTGATCACGTGATCGGCCTGTTTGAGCACCTGCCAGTCCGCGAACGCGCCGCGTAGCTCGCCCGCTCGGTAGTACTCCACGATCTCTCCCTTCTCCTCGTGCACCAGATCGTCGGTGAACACGAGGTGGGCCTGGTGACCGCCCGGCCGCGTCATCGCGCGCAGCCGCGCGAACAGATCGTCCCGCCGCGCCCGCGAGACGTAGTGCAGGCTGCCGCAGGAGAAGATCAGATCGAAGAGGCCGGTCGGCAAGAGGCCGGTCGCGGGGCCGTGGACCCAGCGAACCCGGACCCCGCGGAGCCGGGCCAGGCGCCGTGCCTTGGCGAGGCCGTCGGCCGAGGGATCCACTCCGAACACCACCGCCCCCCGCGCCGCGAAGAAGACGCTGTCGCGCCCCTCCCCGCAGCCGAGATCGAGCACGTAGTCGCCCGGCCGTACGAGCCGGGCGACCTCGAGCGCGAAGTCCGATGGCGCGGTACCGAACACGTAGCGCTCGGGAGTGCGCGCGTACTCTCGCGCCCACGGACTCCAGGTCGTCTTCGACCGTTGTGATGCGCCCGGCATCGGTAACCCCGCCCGCACGCAAGCCCGGTGCCAGCGCCGGCGCGGGCGCGGCTCGTCGCAGGGCGCGAGAAACGCGTGATTTTCTCGCCGGCGCCATGGCGGCGAGCGAGCCGCCGGTGGGACGCGGGTAAATCTTACCGAGTAGTTCGACGCCTCCCCCGATGCTAGGCTACAGGCGGTCGACCCGAGGAGGACCACCGTGGCGCTCATCGACAAGCGAGAGTTCGTGGGGCTGGACGGCGTGGCCCACCTCTGCACCGGCGGGGAGGCACCCTGGCTCCGGTCGCACACCGCCGCCTGCGAGCGGTTCGGGGCCCTCAAGAGCGGCGGCATGGCCGGCCGCGAGGAGATGTTCGCGATCGGGGCGCGGGCGCGCGCCCGGGCGGCCCGCGTGCTCGGGGTGGCGCCGGCGGAGGTGGCCTTCCTGGCGCACTCCTCGGAGGGCCTGAACCAGGCGGTGCGCTCGGTGGAGTGGCGCGCCGGCGACAACGTGGTCTTCGCCGATCTGGAGTACCCGTCGTCGATCTACCCGGCCGCGATGCTGCGCGAGCGTGGGGTCGAGCCCCGCGTGCTCCGCACCCGCGCGCACTACCTCTCCCTCGGCGACCTCGCGGCCCGGGTCGACCGGCGCACGCGCCTGATCCTGGTGAGCCAGGTCAGCTATCTGACCGGGCAACGGCTCGACGTGGCGCGCTGCGCCGAGATCGCGCACGGCGTCGGCGCCCGCCTGGCCGTCGACGCCACCCACGCGGCGGGGGTGGTGCCGGTGCCGGGCGAGGTCTGCGACTTCGTGGTCTCGAGCTGCTACAAGTGGCTGCTCGCCACCCACGGGGTCGGCCTCTTCGGCTACAGCGCCCGCCGGGTCGGGGAGCTGGTGCCGGCCACCGTCGGCTGGCACAGCGTCGGGCACCGGGGTGGCTCCGACGATCCGCTCGCCATGCCGTGGCGCGCCGACGCGTCACGGCTCGAGGCGGGGAACCCGAGCCTGCTCGGCCTCGCGGTGCTGGACAACGCGCTCGCCCACCTGGAGGTGCTCGCGCCCGAGGCGGTGGAGCGGCACGCGCTCGGCCTGGGTGGGCGGCTGATCGAGGGGCTCCGCTCCCGCGGCTTCACGGTGCTCACGCCGGAAGCGCCCGCGGAGCGCGCCGGCAACGTCTGCTTCCTGGCCGACGACGCGGCCGGGCTCGCCGAGCGGCTCGCCGGCCTGCGGGTGCTGGTGTGGGGCGGGGAGGGGCGCATCCGCGTCTCGCCTCACGTGCACTGCGACGCCGAGGACGTCGACCGCTTCTTCGAGGCCCTCGACCGGGTCGGCGCGCGTCCGGGCCAGGCGGTGGCGGCCCGCTAGCCGCGGCCATCCGGCCGGGCCCGACCTGGCCATTCGGCGGATATCGGCCGTGGCCTCCTCACGGCATGCTGGGGTCGCACCTCAACCCCGTAAGGAGGACCGAATGGAAGCCCTGCTCTCGCTCTCGAACGACCTGGCCGGCGCGGTGGAGCGCGCCGCTCCGTCCATCCTGGCTGTCCACGCGCGCCGGCGCCTGCCGTCCACCGGCATCCACTGGCGTCCCGGCATCGTCGTCACCGCCGACCACACCGTCCGCATGACGGAAGGGATCACCGTCGAGACCACGGACGGCCGCAGCCGGCCCGCGGCCCTGGTCGGGCGCGATCCGGGCTCCGACCTCGCGGTGCTGCGGGTGGCGGACCTCGACGTCGCGCCCGCCGCGCTCGGCGACGACGCCGCGCTGCGCGTCGGCCACATGGTGCTGGCCCTGGGCTACGGGCCCCGCGCGAGCTGGGGCGTGATCAGCGCGCTCGGCCCCCGCTGGCGTACGTGGCGCGGCGGCGAGATCGATCGGCTGGTGCGTCTCGACCTCGTGCTCTATCCCGGGTTCTCGGGCGGGCCGCTGGTCGACGCGGGCGGCCGGGTGGTCGGCCTGAACACCTCCGGCCTGGCGCGGGAGAGTCGGCTCGCGCTGCCGGTCACCACCGTCGCGCGGGTGGTCGACGAGCTGCTCCGCAAGGGCCACGTCTCGCGCGGCTACCTCGGCGTCGGCATGCAGCCGGTGCGCCTGCCCGAGCCGCTCCGCGCCGGGCTCGGCCTGCCCGGCGACGGCGGGCTGATCCTCGTGATGGTGGAGCCGGACGGCCCGGCCGCGCGGGCCGGCCTCCTGCTGGGCGACGTGCTGGTCGCCCTCGACGGCGTGCCCACCGGCGACCTGGAGGACGTGCAGGCGCGGCTCGGCGGCGACCGCGTCGGCAGCACCATCACCGCGCTGGTGGTGCGGGCGGGGGCGCGCCTCGAGGTGGCGGTCACGGTGGGTGAGCGCCCGCGCCGGGGCGGATCGTGAGCGCGACCCTGACCGCCGAGCCCGACCTCGACGCGCTCGGTGCGGCGGCCTCGATCCTGGCGGTGGAGCTGGGCCGCGTCACGGTGGAGGTGCGCGGCGGCGGGCGCCGCGGCGCCACCGCGACGGTGGGTGCGGGCGTCGTCTGGCATCCGGACGGCCTGATCCTCACCAACGCGCACGTGGCCCACCGCGACGTCACGGTGGTGCTGGCGGACGGCCGCTCCTGGAGCGCGCGGCTGGTCGCCCGGGACCCGCAGCGCGACCTCGCCGCGCTGGTGGTGGACGCGAGCGGCCTGCCCGCGGCCCGGATCGGCGACTCCGGCGCGCTGCGGGTCGGCGAGCTGGTGCTCGCGGTCGGCAACCCGCTGGGGCTGGTGCGCGCGCTCTCGGCCGGCCTCGTGCACGCGGTCGGCCCGCGGGCGATCCACGCCGACCTCCGCCTCGCGCCCGGCAACTCGGGGGGCCCGCTCGCGGACGCGCGGGGCCACGTGGTCGGCCTCAACGCGATGATCGTGGGCGGGCTCGCGGTGGCGGTGCCGAGCCGCGTGGCGCGCCACTTCGTGCGGGAGCAGCTGCGGGGCTGAGCGCGTGACCACCGTGCTGGTGGCGGCGTCGCGCGCGAGCGCGCGAGCCCGGCTCGAGGCGGTGGTCGGGGCCTCGCGCGCGCTCCGCCTCGTCGCGGGGCCGCCCGACGTGCCGCTCGCGCGCCGGCTCCTGACCCTGCGCCCGGACGTGGTGCTGCTCGACCTCGAGGGCGGCGGCCTCGACGCGCTCCTGGCCGGGCTGCCGCCCGCCGCGGGGGCGGCCCTGATCGTGCTGACCGACGCGCCGCGCCGCGTGCGCGCCGACGTGGCGATCGAGCGCGGCCTGGTGCGCGCGGTGCTGCCGCGCGACGCCACCTCGAGCGAGATCCTGGTCGCGATCGACGCGGTGGTCGCGGGCCTCGTGGTGCTGCACCCGGACGCGCTCGCCCCGGCGCCGGGGTCGCGCGCGCGGCGCGAGGCGACGCCCGCGTCCGTCGCCGCTGATCCGGCCCAGCCGCTGACCGCGCGCGAGATCGAGGTGCTGGGCATGCTGGCCGAGGGCCTCGGCAACAAGGCCATCGCGGCGCGCCTCGGCATCTCGACCCATACCGCGAAGTTCCACGTGGCGTCGATCCTGGCCAAGCTCGGCGCGGGTAGCCGCACCGAGGCGGTGACGCTGGGGATGCGGCGCGGGCTGGTGGTGATCTGAGCGGCTAGAGGCGGAGCTTCATGCCCTCGTGGGAGGCCACGAAGCCGAGCCCTTTCGTAGAAGCGGCGGGCGTCCGGGCGGGTCTTGTCGGTGGTGAGCTGGAGCAGATGACAGCCCCGCTCGCGCGCCCGGGCGATGGCCCACTCGAAGAGCGCCCACCCGAGCCCGCGCGAGCGCTCCCGCGCGTCGACCCGCACCCCCTCGATCTGGGCACGCCAGCCGCCCTGGTAGGTGAGCGAGGGTATGAAGGTGAGCTGGAGGACGCCCACCACCTCCGTGTCGCGGAAGGCCACCACCAGCTCCTGGTTGGGATCGCGATCGATGGCGGCGAAGGCCTCGAGATACGACGGCGGGAGCGGCCGCTCGTCGCGCTCGCGCGTACGGCCGAGCGGGTCGTCGGCGAGCAGATGGACGATCGCGGGCACGTCCTCGGCCCGAGCGCGGCGGAACTCGGGGGCGCGGGTCAACCCCGGCAGCCCGCCGGTTTGTGCACGCGCGCGGTGGAGGCCGGGAACTTCGCGAGCTTGTCGGCGGGCCGGCGCGGGCGTGGCACCAGCTCGCCGCCGCAGTTGGGGCAGCGGCCGTGCAGCACGGTCTCGGCGCACGCGCGACAGAAGGTGCACTCGAACGAGCACACGCGCGCCTGGTCGGAGTCGGGCGGCAGGTCGCGGTCACAGCACTCACAGCCCGGTCGCAGCTCGAGCATGGGGCTCCCTCCTCGTGGGCCAACAGAGTATCATCTGGAACCCGAGGAGGAGACCATGGCCAAGAGCGCGGTGACGGCGGAGCGATTCGCCAAGGGCATGACGTTCGAGGAGTACGTGACCTACGCGGGCAGTCCCCAGAACCTGGCGCGCGAGGCCTTCGGGAGCTACTACCCCGACGGCGGCGCGAAGGGCATCCCGCGCAAGGACAACAGCGCGGTGCTGCGCGAGCGCTACGCGCGGACGCGTCTGGCCGACTACCAGGTCGCGGCCATCAAGTGGCTCGCGGCCCAGCCGGGCGGCCCCGCCAACATCCTGGTGATCTCCGAGGACTGGTCGTCGGACTGCCGGCGCGACGTCCCGACCCTCGCGCGGCTCGCGGAAGCGGGCGGGCTCGCGCTGCGCATCTTCAATCGCGACGGGAAGAAGATCCTCGGCCAGCGCCGGCCGGACCCGGCCGCCTACCCGGACGGCAATCACGACCTGATGCTCGAGCTCATGAACGCCAAGGACGGCGCGGAGTGGGCCTCGGTGCCCGCGGTGGGGGTGTACACCAAGGACTTCCAGGAGCTGTGCCGATACCTCGAGTTTCCCGCGATCTACCACAAGGACCGCGTGCGCGGCCACCAGCAGGCCGCGCGCTCCGGCGAGAGCCCCGAGCAGGCCCGCGACCGCGGCATGAAGGAGTTCGCCGCGATGCAGGCGTCGCCGTTCTTCGACCTGTGGGCGAGCGCGGGGATCGACGAGATCCTGAGCGCGATCTACGAGAAGCGGGTGCTGTCCTCATAGGAGCAGGTGTCGCTTCAGGAAGCCGACGACGTGCTCACGATAGCCATCGGGGTCCTTCGAGAGAAAGTTCTGGTGCCATGCGCCGGCGACGACCCATAGGTCCTTGGGTGGGACGGCCGCCGCATACAGGGCTTCGGATTCCGCGAGGGTGGTGTGACGGTCGAGCTGTCCCGCGACTACCAGCACCGGTGCTCCCAGGCGGGGAATGGCGGTGATCGGGCGCAGATCATCGGGACTGACTCCCAGTCTCGGGTGGAGCTGCGCCAGCAACAGCGGGGCGACGAGCGGCGCGAGGGGCCCGAGCCGGATGCGAAGGCGATTCTGCACCGCGGTGCGGACGTCCGGATAGACTGCTTCCAGCACCACCGCATCGAAGCCACTCGGCTGAGGACCCAGAAGCACCGCGGCGCCGCCGAGCGAAGTGCCGATCACGCCGATGCGACCGTGCGGCACCCGGCTCCGCAACCACGCGAGCGCCGAGCGCGCGTTGCCGGATTCCCGCAGGCCCAGGGTAATCGTCTCCCCCGGGCTCTCGCCATGCGCCTGCAGGTCCACGAGGAGGACCGAGAAGCCCTCCTGCAGGAGCAGTCGAGCGCGCGGCACCATGCTGCTCCGATCGGCCCGAATGGAATGCAGGAGCAGCACGGCTCCGCGCTCGGGGCTCGCTTGGGCCCACCACGCGGCGAGGCCGGCCGATCCGGGATCGGGAATCTTGATCGCCTCGACCGCAAAGTCGGCCGGCACCGGCACCGGCCGGTGCGCCGCCGCGGTGAGCCGGTTTCCCATCCACCACGAGCCTGCCGCGAGGGCGACAGCACCTAGCAGCACGGCTGCGCCGACCCACCGAGCCACCGCCTTCAGGAAGGCGTAGCCCCGGCCCGGCGGACGATCTCGGCCACGAAGGCCTCCTTGCCGGCGGTGTAGGCGTCGCGATCCGTCGGATGGCGGGCTTCTAGCTCGCGCTTGAGCCGCGCGTAGCGGGCCGCCGCGTCGGGGTGATCGCGCAGGTAGTCGCGGAAGACGAGCGCCGGGTGCCCGTCCTCGGGTGTGCGGACGTGGACGTGATGGGTGCGGCGCGTGCCGAACGGGGGCATGCCCTTCACGAAGAACATGCGGTCGCTCCGCGGGTTCTCCGCCCAGTAGGCGTAGTCGAGGTTCTTGATGGGCTCGATCAGCCCTGGCCAGCGGGACTGGTCGGCCGAGACCAGCATGATGTCGATGATGGGCTTGGCCGTGATCCCGGGGATCGCGGTGCTGCCGAAGTGCTCCAGGCGAAAGGAACCGACCTCGAGCCCTGCGAGTATCGCGCGGAGCCGGCCGGCCTCCGCCTCGAAGAGCGCGGGCCAGCCCGGATCGTAGTCGACCAGCTCGATCCGGTCCTCGACCGCATTGCTGTAGCGCCGGCCGTCGTGGGTCACGCGCGTCACGGCCGGGGCTCCATCAGCTCGAGGCGATTGCCGAACGGGTCGTCGACGAAGACCCGAAGATAGCCCGCGAGCGGCTCGTCGTCCCTGATCGAGTGGCCGGCTTCGCGGAGCCGCTCGACCAGCTCCTCGAGGCCGCGGACCAGCAGCCCGGGATGCGCCTTCCGGGCCGGGCGGAACTCGCGGTCGACGCCCAGGTGGATCTTGAGGCGGCCGCTCTCGAACCACGCGCCGCCGCGCGCGGCGAGGGCCGGCGGCTTGGCGATCTCGGGAATGCCGAGCAGGCCCGTGTAGAAGGCACGCGCCTCCGCCTCGCGGCCGGCCGGCATCGCGAGCTGCACGTGGTCGACCCCGACGACGGGCATCAGCCGGCCCGCTCCGCGACATGCCGCGCCGCCTCGGCGGAGGGGCGCACCGGGATGATCTCGAAGTGCGCGAGGTCGTCCCACGCCTTCATCCAGACGTCGAAGAGCGACCGGTCGTCGGTGCGCATGAGCTGGAAGCAGCGGAAGTAGTCGAGGTCGACCCAGCTGTCGACGTACTCGAGCCCGGGCGGGAGCTGGCGCCCCCGCTCGCGGGCCCGGCGATAGATCTCAGGCGCGGCGCCCGCGTTGAAGTACTCGATGACCATGTAGAGCATGCGGCGATCCTTTCCTCAGACGTCGCCGAGAGCGCCGGCCAGCACCACCACGTAGCCCTCCGGGTCGCGCAGCCAGATCTCGCGGTGTCCCGCGGCCGGGTTGACCTTCGGGCCCTCGAGGATCGGGGCCCCGAGCGCGCCGGCGCGGCCGACCGCCGCGTCGAAATCGTCGATCTGGAACCAGAGCAGCACGCCGTTGCCGTAGGGCCGGCTGCCGGGGTCGCCGAGGTGCGGATGGTCGTGCGCGTCCCAGGCGTGCAGCTGGAGGATGAGCGTGCCGGCCGCGTCCACGAGCTGCTCGTATTCACGGCCGCCGTGCCCGCTCCGGCACCCGAGGAGCCGCTGGTACCAGCGGCTGCTGGCGGGCACGTCGCGGACCGCGATCAGCGGCTGGGGGCGCATTCGACGGGATGGGTGAGCGCCGGGCCCTCCGGGCACTCGCGCTCGAGGTTCCAGTCCACCGTGAAGATGGTCGAGTCGGACGCGCGCAGGGCGAGCAGGCGCTCGCCGTCCTTGACCACGACGCTCTCGCCCGGAGAGAAGTCGACCACCCGGTCCCGTCCGGTGCGGTTGCAGACCAGCATCGAGAGCCCGGTGTCGCGCGTGCACTGCTCCCACTCGCCGTTCGGGCCGTGGAGGCCGGGCGCCCAGGCGGCCGCGGAGACGAGCAGCCGCGCGCCCTGCGCGTGCAGGCTCTTGGCGATCCACGGCGAGTAGGCGTCGGCACACACCAGCACGCCGACCGGACCCACCGGCTCCACCACGATCGGCGCGCCGAGCTCGCCGGGCGTCGACCACGCCTCCGAGCCGATCGGCAGCGTGTTGATCTTGCGGTGGGTGCCCGCGATGCGTCCGTCCGGGGCGATGACGAGGACCGAGTTGTGGAGCGCGCCGGTGCGCGCGTCCCGCTCGGGATGGGAGAGGAAGACGGTGACGCCGAGCCGCGCGACCGTGTCGCAGAAGCCGGCGGTCCACGTGTCGGGCGCCTCCCGGATCCAGTCGGTCCCGATCGCATCCGCGAACGTGTAGCCGGTGATGCACAGCTCCGGGGTGATCACCCACGCGGCTCCGAGGCCGGCCGCGGTGATGGTCGCCGCCTCCACCAGCTTCCGGTTGTGGGCGAGGTCGCCCGCCACCGGGGCCAGGTGCAGGAAGGCCACCCGCAGCGTCGTCACGGTCAACCGCCGAGGCCGAGGGCGCGCCGCAGCTGCTCGCGCTGCTCCTGGACGACCGACCACATGCGCCCGCCGGTGAGCCCGCCGTCCACCAGGAGCGCGTGCCCGGTGACGAAGCTCGAATCGTCGCTCGCGAGCCAGAGGGCGGCGCGCGCGATGTCCTCCGGCAGGCCCGCGCGCTGGATGGGCTGGCGCGAGGCCAGGAGCGTCTTCATGACCTCCGCGACCCGGTCGGCCTCGGGGCCGCCGGCCGCGCCGATCGCCGCCCCGAAGATCGGCGTGGCGATGCCGCCGGGGCAGATGCGGTTCACGCGCACCCCGCTCTCGCCCAGCTCCATCGCCACCGAGCGGGTCAGGTGCACGACCGCGGCCTTCGCCGCGCTGTAGACGTGGGGCCCGAAGCCCGCCTGCAGGCCGGCCACGCTCGCGGTGCTGATGATGCTGCCGTGCCCCTGCCGCTTCATGATTGGCGCGGCGTGCTTCATGCCGAGGAACACGCCGCGGAGGAGCACGCCCATCGTGTCGTCGAAGCCCTCGGCCGGGATCGTCTCGATGGGCCCGGTCACCCCGCCCGCGCCCGCGTTGTTGAACACGCAGTCGAGCCGCCCGAAGCGCGAGACCGCGTGGGCGATCGCGCCGCTCACGTCGGCCTCCCGGCTCACGTCCGCGTGGAGATAGGTGGCCGACTTGCCCAGGTCCTCGGCGAGGCGCGCGCCCTTGTCGTCCTGGAGATCGGCGATCACCACGCGGCAGCCCTCCTCGACGAAGAGCCGGACGGTGGCGTGCCCGATGCCGCTCGCGCCGCCGGTGATGACCGCGACCTTGCCGTCGAGCTTGCCCATTGCGAGGCCTCCCTTCAGCGCGCGCCGGCCC
Source organism: Candidatus Methylomirabilota bacterium (assembly GCA_035948165.1). GTDB lineage: Bacteria > Methylomirabilota > Methylomirabilia > Rokubacteriales > CSP1-6 > CAMLFJ01. The sequence continues at coordinate 7,208 of DASZJM010000008.1, read as the reverse complement.
GCTCGAGCGCGCGCGCCATGGTGTCGTAGCCGCGGGAGCGCGCCAGGGCCAGCGGCGTCAGGCCGCCGCGGTCGGCGAGGTTCACGTTGGCGCCCGCGGTGACGAGCGCGACCAGGGTGTCGGTGTGGCGGACACCGCCGTCGCCCAGGACGATGGACTCGATCAGCGCGGTCCAGCCCAGGTTGTTGACGTGATCGAGCGGGGCCCCCGCCCGGATCAGGGTGCGGACCACCTCGGCGTGGCCCAGGTGCGCCGCCGCGATGAGGGCGGTGCCGTCGTAGCGGCTCGTGACGTTGCGGGCGCTCCCGCCGACGGCCAGCGCGGTCGCGAGGGTGGGCATGTCGCCCGCCACCGCCGCGATCGTGACGATGTCGTAGCGGTCGCGGTCCAGCGCGTTGGGGTCGGCGCCCGCGGCCACGAGCGCGCGCATCGCCTCGTGGTGTCCCCGGTAGGTCGCGACGTGCAGCGGAGTGCGGCCGTGCCCGTCCTGGCCGTCCGGCTTCACGCCGCCCGCGGTCAGCGACCGGATCAGGGCGGTGTCGCCGCGATCGGCGGCGGACAGGAGCCCGGTGTACCGCGCGCGCTCCTCCGCCGAAGGCGGCACCTGGGCGCCGGCGGGCGAGGCGGCGGCGAGCGAGACGAGCAGGCCGAGCAGGGACGCGTGCGGGCGGCGCATCGGCCGCCTCAGTTGCTCATCCGGACGTAGTAGCCGGAGACGCGCCAGGAGCCGTCCGGCTGGAGCATCGGCACCACCGTCTCCACTACCTCACGGTCCTGCGAGACCTTGGTGCGGTACTGCAGCACCACGTAGGGGCCCGGCGCCGCGTTCGGCAGCGTGGCCGCGTACTGCGCCGACAGCAAGACGCGCGGCCCGAACGGCTCGAGCGGGCCCCGGGCTTCTCTGACCGCGCGGGTCCACGCCTCCTTGGTGAGGGCCTGCTGCAGCGGCGGCGCCGCCGCGTCCCAGCCCTGGCCCGGTTGTCCGCCGTCCATGATGGCGAGCCAGCGCAGCGCGGCCTGGGTCGCCGCGGGGATGCTGCCGTTCGGGGGCGTCTCCTGGGCGGCGGTGCGGGAGGGTCCGGCCGCGACGAGGGCCACGAGCGTCACGACGAAGAGCGCCGCGAGCCCGACGTGATCACGCATGGGGGTCAGTATACGGTCAGCCTTCCGCTTCCCACAGCCCCGGGTAGCGACGGACGAAGCCGGACGGGGCGACCTCGAGCAGGTCCGCGTAGCCCACGCTCGGGGCCTCGTACCAGTAGGTCGACGCCGTGCGCCGCTCGTAGCGCTGCGGGAGCGCCACGAGCGAGCCGGTCGCGACGTCGAGCCAGGCCACCGGCACGTCGGCGGCCTGCCCCTCCGCGAGGGCGACGCGGCGGAGCTGGCTCAGGTTGGTGGCCGGCGTGAAGCCGAGATCGAGATCGACGTACGACTCGAGCCCGGGCACGAGCGCGTCGTCGAGCGTCCACGTGCCGTCGGCGCCGCGTACCACGTGCCAGTCCACCGCGCGCGGCCCGATCCAGCCCCGCACCCGTCCCCACTGCGTGCGCCACGCGCGGTCGCACGCGAGGTGATAGGCGAGCCGCGCGGGCACGCCCTCGTGGCGGAAGACCGCCGCGCCGTCGAGCGACCAGCCGGCGTCGTGCGGGGCGAGGCGACAGGCGTCGTGGCCGGGGGTGTCGAGCCGGCGCCAGAGCACGGTCGCGGCTACGGCGACCATCCCCGGGTCCCCAGGAGAATGCCGTGGTTCTCGCCCGGCCTGTTCAGCCGGTAGACGTGCAGCGTCGACCAGTCGAAGCGCGCGGCGAGGTCGGCCAGCGACGCGGGCTCGACCGTCTCGTGGACCTGGATCGCGCACAGGAGGCGCTGCCCGGGGAAGCGCGCGGCCAGGACGTCGACGATCTCGGCGATCGGCGGCGTGGTGCGCCGCAGGTCGAGCCCGGCGCCGGGGGCGAGCGCGTCGCCCCAGGGCGGCGCGATGAACACGACGACGAGATGATCGGCCGGCACTGTCGCGCCGGCGAGCCCGGCGCGGTAGTCCACCTGGGCCACGTCGATGGGCAGGCCGAGGAGGGCGAGGTTTCGTCGGGTGAGGTCGAACACCGCGGCGTCCAGCTCGAACCCGAGCCCCCGGGCTCGCGGCTGATGGCGCAGCAGCCAGTAGAGGGTGTTGCCCGATCCCGCGAAGAGGTCGACCACGAGGATCCCGCCGGTGGGCGGCGCGGCGCGGGTCACCGCGGCCACGTCGCGGCCGATCGCGTCGCCCAGGCCGTCCCTCGTGCACTCGACCGCGGTGCGCCCGAGCAGGCGGATCCCCCGGGCGTGCCACTCGGCCGGGCGCAGGCCGTAGATCGACACGTAGTCCGGATCTCGGTAGCTGTCGGCGCCGTAGCGCTCGACTTCCCAGAGCTCGAGGACCATGTTGCGCCGGGTCCCGGCGAGGAGGAGCGCGCGGTCGTAGGGTGGGTCCGCCGTGGTCATGCGCTCAGGAGAAGGCGAGCTGGCCGAGCTCGCACGTGAAGATCGCCTCCGGACAATCGGGGTGCGTGCCGCGGGGGACCTGGGGGGCGAGCTTCACCCAGGCCCGCGGCATCGACGTGCCCTGCTTCATGTCGCCGACGAGGCGCTGGAAGAAGCGGGTGAAGGCCTCCCCGTTCCGGTCGAGGGTCATCACCAGGTTGGCGCGGGCGACCTGCTTGTTCCGGTTCGCCGCGACGGTGTAGCTCCGGCCCGGGTTGGGAGTGGCCACGATCACCACCGGCGCGCCCGCGTCCCGGATGATCTCCCGCAGGCCGCGCCGCGAGTTGAGAATCGCCCCGTCGGCGGCGATCGTGCAGTAGACCAGCAGCAGCGTGCTCCGGGGCGGCGCGTCGTTGCTCTCGCTGACCCGACGGAAGAGCGGTGCGAGCGCGGCGCGATCGGCGGTCATCAGCCCGGCCACGGTGCCGCCGGAGAGATCGAGGATGCCGAGCGTGTCGGCGGGCACCCGGGGGCCGCGCCCCAGCAGCCGGCGGAAGAAGCCCATGCCTGCCTACGTCGCGCGGTGGGAGCGGAGAAAATCGCCCACCGCCCGGTTGTACTCCGCGGGCAGCAGGCTCGGCACGAAGTGGCCGCCGGTGGGCAGCACCACCAGCTTGGCGTCCGGAATGCGCGCGGCCAGCTCCTCGGAGTAGAACAGGGGCGTGAGCGCGTCGTCGGCCGCCACCACCACCAGGGTGGGACAGCGGATCTCGCCCAGGCGGGCGCGGCGGTCGAAGGCCACGATCGCGTCGATCCGGCTGGCCAGCACCTCGGCGGGCGGCGGGGCGGCGGAGAGACGGCCCATCTCCTCGACGAGCGCGGCGTCGTGCTCGCTCACCCAGCGCGGCGGCCGCAGCATGACCACCGAGGCGCGCCAGTAGCTCTCGAAGCCGCGATGGAGGAGGAGCTCCTTGCGGGTCTCGAAGCAGCGGCGGAAGTAGGCGTCGGGTCCGGGCCAGGTCGCGCTCAGCACCAGGCTCTGCAGCCGGTCCGGATGGTCCTGCGCGATGGTCTGGCCCATGGCGCCGCCGGTGGAGTGGCCGACGTAGTGCGCGCGCTCGATGCCCAGCCGATCCATCAGCGCGACGGTGTCGGCGGCCATCTGGTCCACCGAGTAGCGGATGCGCGAGTGGGTGCTGCGGCCCGCGCCGCGGTGGTCGTGGACGATCACCCGGAAGTCCCGCGCGAAGTCGCGCACCTGCGGGCCCCAGAACGCGCCCTGGCCGCCCAAGCCGGGCACGAGCATGAGGGCCGGACCCTGGCCCTGCTCCTCGTAGTAGATGTCGGCGTCGCCGATCGAGACGTGCGGCATGGACGGGGCCGGTTACTTCGTGTCGTTCATGCCCATGCGCCGCTCGATCGCGATCACGTCGGTCGGCCGCTCGAACGGCGCGGGGGCGGGCGCGCCCGGCTGCCGCGGGCGGCCGATCGCCTGGAAGAAATCCTCGAGGCCGGGCGGGGTGATCACCCAGAGCATCACCAGGTCCTCGTCGGGGCTGTCGTTGATCAGCTCGTGCTTCACGTCGTAGCCGAGGAAGCAGGAGGTGCCGGGGACGAGGGGGTGGCTGACGCCGTCGACCACCGCGCGCCCGCGGCCGCGGAAGCAGATCTGCAGCTCCACCTGGTCGCCGTGCGAGTGCTCGCGCACGCGGCTGCCGGGCGCGATGGTCTGGAAGCCCATGGCGTGGCCCGCGAAGCCGGTGCGCGCCGGGTAGAGCTTCGGGTCGGCGTGGCCGTTGGCGGGGATGGGCTGCCAGTACGAGGGGCCGTCCTCCGGCTGCATGACGACGGCACGGCCGCGGACGCGGTCGGCGTCGCTGGCGGTCGGGTTGGTGATCTGGCTCATGGTCGCTCTTCCTCCCCCTTCGGCGCTGGGCCGGCCTTCCGGCCGATAGGCGGTCAGTGTAACCCGGCGCCGAGTTTGACCGCCCGCGCAAGTTCGGCGATAGTTCCGGCCATGATCACTCGACGCGTGCTCGTCATGTGGGCCCTGGTCCTGATCTCCGCGCTGCTCCTCGTCGCCCCCGCGCTCGCTCAGGAGACGCCCAGGGCCGGCGGCGTCCTCAAGGCGGCGATGATCGGGGAGCCGCCGACGCTCGATCTGCACTGGACCACCGCGGTCATCACGCAGGAGATCACGTTCCACATCTACGAGGGGCTCTTCACCTACGACGCGGGCTACGCCCCGATCCCGATGCTGGCCGAGTCGTACACGATGACCCCCGACGGCCGGCGCTACACCATCGTGCTGCGCAAGGGCGTCCGCTTCCACAACGGCAAGGACATGACCTCCGCCGACGTGGTGGCATCGCTGACGCGCTGGGGCAAGGTGGCGACGACCGGCAAGGCGGTGTGGCGGGCGGTGGAGGCGGTCGAGGCCAAGGACCCGTACACGGTGGTGATCTACTTGAAGGAGCCGTCGGGCTCCCTGCTCTACGGGCTGGCGAGCCCGAACAACGGCGCCTCGATCCATCCCAAGGAGGTGATCGCGGCGGCGGGCGACGGGCAGATCAAGGAGTTCATCGGCACCGGACCCTACCGGTTCGTCGAGCACCGGCCCGACCGCCACATCAAGGTGGCGCGCTTCAAGGAGTACGCGGCGCGGAGCGAGGTGCCCAACGGCTACGGCGGCCGGCGCACCGCCTACTTCGACGAGATCCTCTTCATCCCGGTGCCCGACGTGGCGGTGCGTCTCGCGGGGGTGGAGACCGGCGAGTACCACTTCGCCAACAGCATCAACCAGGACAAGTACGACGGGATCAAGAGCCGCGGCGACATCGGGGCGTCGCCGGTGAAGCCCTACGGCTGGATCACCGCGGTGCCGAACCACAAGCAGGGCGTGATGGCCAACAAGAAGATCCGCCAGGCGCTCCAGGCGGTGCTGGACATGGAGCCGATCATGGCGGGCGGGATCGGGAACAAGGAGTTCTACCGCATCTCCGGCGCGCTCTTCTATCCCGAGCAGCCCGCGTTCTACTCCACCGTGGGGGTCACCGGCTACAACCTGAAGAACAAGGATCGCGCGCGCGCCCTCCTGAAGGAGGCCGGCTACTCCGGGCAGCCGGTGCGCTGGATCACCACCAAGGAGTACGAATGGATGTACAACACCGCGGTGGTGGCCAAGCAGCAGATGGAGGAGGTGGGCTTCGTCGTGGACCTGCAGGTGGTGGACTGGGCCACCCTCGTGCAGCGCCGGAACAAGCCGGAGCTGTTCGACGTCTTCTCCACCGGCTTCACCCTGAGCCCGGACCCGGCGCTGGCCTCGTCCCTGCAGTGCAACTGGCCCGGGTGGTGGTGCCACGAGGAGAAGGACCGGCTCCTGGCCGAGATGACGCGCGAGACCGATCCGAAGAAGCGGCGCGCGCTGATCGAGCGGGTGCAGGCGATCTTCTACGAGGACGTGGGGCGCATCAAGCTGGGCGACTACTACACGCTGCAGGCGACGCGCAAGGAGCTGCGCGGGTTCAAGCCCGGTCCGTTCCTCTACTTCTGGAACGCGTGGCTCGCGAAGTAGCGCCGGAGCGACGCCGCTCCCGCCACTGCTTGATGGCGTCCGCGTGCTGCGGATAGTGCCCGTAGGTGTCGAGGCGGAGGCGATGACGGAAGCGCGTGTCCCCACCCAGCTGATCCTCGGGGGCCGCTTCGACGAGCTCGATGAGCCGGTGGTGAACGTCCTCCTGGTGCCGGAACACCTCGGGCAGCGATAGGTTCTTCTTCTGCTCGGTGGTCCTGGCGTTGAAGGCGTCGATGCCGCCGTAGACCACCGAATAGCGCGGCGGCCGCTTGCCAGCGAGGACGAGGGGGAGATGTCTCAACGCCTCCTCTTCCCAGGTGGTGACGTGGGCGATGATGTCTCGCACCGACCAGGCGCCGGTCACGCCGGGATCGAGCAATTCCGAATCCGACAACCCGGCGTAGGATTCCTTGAAGGCACGCCATGCCTGGTCGAGTCGTCCCAGCAGTCGCTGGCGTGTGTTCATGGAGCGGCCTCGTGCCACCTTCCATCGCGCGTAGCTCTCCGGAAGGCAAACCGCACATGGTCGAAAGCCGGCGGAGACGGCGATCTCCTCGTTGGCAAAGAACACCCGGTGCCTGACGTAACCGCCACGCGCGATGGCTCGCAGGGCCGACGGGCAATCCAGCCGGCCATACAGGCGAGAGCGCCGGTGGCCCCCGAGCGTGCCGCGGGTGGGGCTATCGTACGGCCGCCCGTCGGCTCCGAGCAGCGTATACACCCGAAGCCCGGAGACTCAGGGGCGGAGGACGCGGCCGGGCAGGGCGCCAGTGTGCTGGCCGCCCGCGATGACCACGCGGCCGTTCACCACCACGTCGCCGACGCCGGCCGCGTACTGGTGCGGGTCCTCGTAGGTGGCGCGGTCGGCCACCGTGGCGGGGTCGAAGACCACGACGTCGGCCTTGGCGCCGATTGCCACCGTGCCGCGATCGCTCACCCCGAGCCGCTTGGCCGGGAGGCCCGTCATCTTCCACACCGCGGTCTCGAGCGATAGCACGCGCTCCTCGCGCGCGTAGCGGCCGAGCACGCGCGGGAACGTCCCGTAGCTGCGCGGGTGGGGCTTGCCGACCGCGAGCGACCCCTCGGCGGCGAGGGAGGAGCCGTCGGAGCCCACCATGACGTGCGGATGCACGAGTGCCCGCCGCAGGTCGGCCTCGTCGAGCTGGAACAGAAT
>DASZJM010000007.1:0-2781 GCA_035948165.1 Candidatus Methylomirabilota bacterium | reverse complement strand
CGACCACCGCGGACGTCTCGAGCTACCGCGCCGGGAGAGGCAATCAAGCCTCTCCCGGCGCCCTTGTTTACTGGACCTTCGCCCGACGGGCGGCGAGATCCCGGTGTAGATCGCTCCGGTCCTGGCGCACGTCGCGCTCATCCGCGCGGCGGTCCTGCTTGTCGTGGTGGAGGTCCCTCACGTCCGCGCGGCGGTCCTGCCGATCGTGGTGCAGGTCGCGGAGGTCCCCCCGGCGCTCCTTCAGATCGCTCCGCAGGCTGCTGCGCGTCTTCTGCAGGTTCTCCCGCGCCGCCTTGACCGCGGCGGGGTCACCGGACTTGTAGGCGTCGCGCAGCTGCTGGCGCGCGCCCCGGAGCGCGGTGCGGTCCTGGTGGATGTCCTGCGTGTCCTTGACGACGTCCTGCTTGTCGCCCTTGATGTCCCGCGTGTCCTGCCGGATGTCCTGCCGGTCGCCGCGGATGTCGCCGGTGTCCTGGCGGACGTCTCCCCGGTCCTGCCGAAGGTCCTGCACCTCCTCACGCACCGCCTGGGCGCTCGCGGGCAGCGCGGAGAGCCCGGCCACCGCGGCCATCGCGCACGCGGCGCTCACCGTCCAGCTCGTCAGCCTGTTCATCGTCCTGCTCCTTTCATCTCGATTGAGGTATGAGTCCGAGCCCCTTGCTGAGCTCCTACCAGGCAGACGGGGCCGGATTTTCGGCCGCTTACACGCAAAGTCTGCAGCGGAGCCCGCCGGCCGGGGAAGGCCTTGACGGGCGGGCCCTTTGAGCCGATTCTCTGGCCCACGGAGGCTCCAATGAAGCGGCGCACCTTCCTCAAGATCGGCAGCACGGCGCTGACCGCGGGTGGGCTCGAGGGAATCCTCGCGGCCCGCCGCGCCCCCGCCGTCGGGCAGACCACGCGCATCCACCTCCTCCACTGGCCCGACTTCATCCCCGAGGGCGACGTGGAGCTGCGGCGACAGATCGCCGAGTACAACAAGCAGATGAAGACCGACGTCTTCATGGAGAACATCAACGGCAACGACCTGCAGCCGCGCATCACCGCGGCGATCCAGACCGGTGCCGGGCCCGACATCATCTTCATGCTGCACAACTGGCCGCACCTGTACGCGTCGTCGCTCGCCGACGTGAGCGACCTCTGCGAGTGGAAGGCCAAGGACCAGGGCGGATACAACGACCAGTCGGAGGCCGCCGCGCGCGACGGCAGCCGCTGGCTCGCCCTGCCCTACGGCATCGTGGGCAACCAGATGGCCTACCGGAAGTCGTGGTTCGCCTCGGTGGGGGCGACCCAGCCGCCCAAGACGCTGGAGGAATGGCGCAAGATCGGCGCCGCGCTCAAGAAGAAGGGCAAGCCGATCGGGCAGACCCTCGGCCACACCTACGGCGACGCCCCGACCTTCGCCTATCCGCTCCTGTGGACCTTCGGCGGCATGGAGACCGACAAGAGCGGGAAGAAGGTCGTGCTCAACTCCCCCGGCACCGTGGAGGCGGTCAAGTGGATGACCGCCTTCTGGAAGGACGCGTGTGACGAGGGCGGGCTCGGCTGGGACGACACCTCGAACAACCGCGCGTTCCACTCGGGCGAGCTCTGCTCCACGCTGAACGGCGCCTCCATCTACATCTTCGCCAAGCGCAACCCCGAGAAGATCAAGGACGAGCGCGGCGAGCCGATGTACAAGGACGTGGGCCACTTCGTGTACCCGGACGGCCCCAACGGCAAGACCCCCACCTATCACCTGGTCTCCTCGCACGCGGTCATGAAGTACGGAAAGAACGTGCAGGCGGCCAAGGAGTTCCTGAAGCACATCCACTCGAAGGAGCAGTTCGCCAAGTGGTTCGAGATCGACTACGGCTTCAACGTGGGCGCGACGACCTACTGGGAGAATCACCCTCTCTGGAACACCATCGACGAGGCGATGAAGCCCTACCGCTACACGGGCCGCGGCACTCGGATGATCGGCCACGCGGGGCCCGCCAACGCGAGGGCGGGCGAGGTCTACTCCAAGTACGTCATCACCGACATGTTCGCCAAGGCGGTCCAGGGCATGAAGGCGGAGGACGCGGTGAAGTGGGCGGAGGGCGAGCTCAAGCGGGTCTACGAGACGTAGCCGCCCCGGTCAGCGCCGCGTCCCGGGCGGGCTGTCGTCCAGGCGGCCGGGCTCGGGGCACGTCTCGGGCGCGAGCACGCCCCACCGCAGATTCTCGGCGGCGGCCTCCGGGCTGCTGACGTCGGGGACTTGGCCGGTCATCAGCGCGCTCCGCTCGCACGCGGTCGGCGGGCGCTCCGCCACCGGTCGGGCTGTGGGCGGAGCAGCCGTCGCGCAGCCCGCGAGCAGGGCCATCGCCAGCGGGAGCGCGAGCGGCCGCCTCACCGGGCGGGCTCGGTCCCGCCCGGCTCCTCCTTCAGGATCCTCCGCCCCTTGGTGAAGATCTGGTCGACCGGGCACTCCCACCCGAGGGCGCCGGTGATGCCGACACCGGGGAGGAACCCGGCCAGCCAGAGCGGCATGAAGTCGGACGGGACGGCCGGCGCTACGGCCGGCGGGTGCTCACCCCGGGAACGGGGTCACCACCGGAATCTCGGCGATGCGCAGGGTGACGTGCTGGACCCCCGCCACCTCCTTCGCCACCGCGACCGCCACGTCGGGGTCCGCCCCGGCGGGTAGCTCGAGCGTCACCACACCGCGGGCGGCCTCCACGTCGATCCGGTGCCGTCGCATGTCCGAGTGACCGGCGAGAGCCACCTCCACCTGGGAGGCGAGCGCCCGGTCCGCCACGAGCT
>DASZJM010000006.1:0-4061 GCA_035948165.1 Candidatus Methylomirabilota bacterium | reverse complement strand
CCGGGCGCCTGCAGGAGCACGCGCGGCAGCGGGTTGTTCTCGCCGCCGGGCTGGCTCTCGATCGCCTTGTTCGAGAACTCGTAGGTCGAGGCGCCGACGCGCGGCTGGATCTTGATCCGCTCCTCCTCCAGCCGCTTCGCGGCCACCTGCAGATCGAGCGGCCGCTGCGAGGCGAGCGCCAGGTCCGCGCTCGCCCCCTCCGCCTCGGTCAGGGTCACGATCGCGGTGGCCGGCTCGAAGCCGGGGTGCTCGGCGACGAGGGCGTAGGTGCCGGGCGCGACCTCGGCGAAGGTGAAGCGGCCCTGGTCGTCGGCGGTGGCTCGCGCCGCGACCCGCCCGTCGGTGGTCTCGAGCCGCACGCGCGCCATGGGCAGCGGGCGCTCGAGCGCATCCTTGACGACGCCGCTCACGACCCCCGCGGGCGACGCGGCGTACCCCCCGACGGGGGCGAGCGCGAGCAGCAGGGCGGTCGTCGAGGCGAGCCACACACGCATGAGCGTCCCCTCGGAGCACGGCGTTGAGCAACGGGCGCGGCCCGACGGGGCCGCCGATCGACAGGTCGACGGGGCGACTTACGCGAGAGGGGGCGCGCGGGGGGCGTCGAGGGCCGCCGCCGCGGCGAGCGCCACCGGCACCGAGGCGGCCGCCGGCCGCTCCCGTGTCGCCTCGGCGGTGCCGTCGTATCGCGGGGCCGGTGGCGCTACCGCGACCGAGTGCGTGGCGTCCTGCTGGAGCGGACAGTCGGGGCTGCAGAAGCCGGGGACGCTGCGGTCCTCGTCGAGGGCGGGTGGAACGCCGGCGGCCACGAGGCTCGCGGTCACGAGCAGGAGCAGCACGACCCGACCGAGGGTGGGCATGGCCGCCGCGATGGTGGCGGAAGCCGGGCCGCCGGTCAAGCGGATAACGTGACGCCCCGCGGGGACCTCACGCGTCGATGCGGCGCTCCTCGAGGTCGAGCTCGCGCTCGAGCGCCCGCAGCACGTCGTCGTCGATCGCGCCGTCGGCCCGCAGGCGGAGCAGGGCCTCGCGCTCCGCGTCGATCACGGTGCGCTGGATCTCGCGGTGCTCGATGATCTCGCGGTCCTCCTCGCCCGCCCCGGTCGCGTCGCGCTGCCGCTCCACGTGCTCCGAGCGGTGCTCGTAGGTGTCGCGCAGCCGGTCGAGGAGCGGCCGGTGGCCCGGCCACACCGGGTAGAGCTGATCGATCCGGCGCGTGGCCGAGTCGATCATCTGCTGGCGCGCGTCGGCCTCCTCCTGGCCCAGCTTGGGATCGGCGCCGAGCCGGAGGGACCGGATCAGCCACGGCAGCGTCAGCCCCTGACCGAGGAGGGTGAAGACGATGACGGTCAGGGTCACGATGAGGAGCGCCTCGCGCGCGGGGTACGGCCCGCCCTCGGGCAGGCTCGACGGCAGGGCCAGCACCACCGCGAGGGAGACGACCCCGCGCATGCCGGACCAGGAGAGGACGAGCGACTGCGCGAACAGCCGCGTGGGGCGAGTCTCGGGACGGAGGCGACACGCCAGGTACGAGGTCGGGAAGATCCAGAGCGCCCGGACCGCGACGAGGACCAGGCTCACCACGACGCCGATGCCGACGAGCCGGGCCGCGGTCGCGGGGGCCAGATCGCGCAGGAGCAGGGGCACCTCGAGCCCGGTGACGATGAAGACGATGCCGTTCAGGAGGAAGGTGAGCGTCTCCCAGACCGCGCGGCCGGTCAGCCGCACGTCGGGCCCCGCCATGTGGGAGGCGCGGCGGCCGAGGTAGAGCCCGGCCGCGACGGTGGCGATCACCCCGGAGGCGCCGAGCTGCTGGGCGGGGAGGAAGGCGGCGTAGGGCGTCAGCAGCGAGATCGTGATCTCGACCGGCGTGTCCTGGATCCGCTCGCGGACCTGTCCGACGACGAAGCCCACCGCCAGGCCGATCGCGGTGCCCCCCATCAGAGCCCCCGCGAACGTGAGCACGCCCGTCGACGGGCGGAACGCGCCGCCGACCGCGACCGCGATCGCGATGCCGTAGATGGTGAGCGCGGTCGCGTCGTTCAGCAGGCTCTCGCCCTCCAGGATCGTCACGATCCGCCGCGGCACCGCCAGGCGCGCGGCGATCGCGGTGGCCGCGATCTCGTCGGGCGGCGCCACGATCGCGCCGAGCGCGATCGCCACCGCCCAGGGCATCCCCGGCATGAGGGCGTGCGCCACCGCGCCGGCCGCGAGCGCGCTCGCCACCACCAGGCCGATGGCGAGCGAGCCGATCGAGCCGAGGTTCGCCCGCAGGCTGCGCAGCGGGGTGGAGAACGACGCGATGTAGAGGAGCGGGGGCAGGACCACCAGCAGGATCAGATCCGGGTCGATGCCGACCCGGGGGGGACCCGGCACGAGGCCGAGGGCGAGGCCGCCGATGACGAGGAAGATCGGATAGGCGATGCCGAGCCGCCGCGCGATCGTGACCAGCGCGGCGACCGCGATCAGCAGAGCCAGAACGAGCTGGGCGCTCTGCATGGCCTCCGCAGCCTAGCATAGGGCTCCAGGGCTGGACGGCGATGCTATCCTTCGGACACCATGGCTGACACCACGCTGGAGGCGGGCGGGCGGATGGATCCGATGTTCCCGAAGCTGAGCCCGGCGCAGCTCGACCGCCTGCGCGCGCTCGGCCGGCCCCGCCGCTTCGCGGCGGGCGAGGTCGTCTACGAGCGCGGATTGGCCAAGCGCGCGTTCTACGTGCTGCTGGAAGGACGCGTAGAGGCCGTGAGCCCGGCGCGGGTGGGCGAGGAGCGCATCACCATGCACGGGGCCGGCGAGTTCCTCGGCGAGCTGGACATGATCTCAGGCGCCCACAGCCTCGTCCAGGCGAAGGCCCTCGACGCCTCTGCGATGCTCGAGATCGACCTGGCCGACCTCCGGCGCATCGTGCAGACCGACACGGAGCTGAGCGAGCTGTTCCTGCGCGCCTTCGCCCTGCGGCGCGCCCACCTCATCGCCAACACCCTGGGCGGCGTGGTGCTGATCGGCTCCGGCCACTCCGCGGATACGCTGCGGCTCAAGGCGTTCCTGGTGCGCAACGGCCAGCCCCACGTCTACATGGACGTCGAGCGGGATCGGGAGGTGGACGCGCTGCTCGAGCACTTCCACATCGGCCCCGCGGAGATCCCGGTGATGATCTGCCAAGGCCGCGACCGGGCGCTGCGTAACCCGAGCAACGCGGAGGTGGCGGCCGCGCTCGGCCTGAGCGGCGCGCCCGACGACGGGCACGTGCACGACCTCGTGGTGGTGGGCGCGGGACCCTCCGGACTGGCCGCCGCGGTCTACGGGGCCTCCGAGGGCCTCGACGTGCTCGTGCTCGAGACCAGCGCGCCCGGCGGGCAGGCCGGATCGAGCTCCCGCATCGAGAACTACCTCGGCTTCCCGATGGGCATCTCGGGACAGGAGCTGGCCGGCCGCGCGTACCTCCAGGCCGAGAAGTTCGGGGCGAACCTGGCGGTGGCCCGGGTGGCGGTCGGCCTCACCTGCGCGGACCGGCGGATGCGCATCGTGTGCGCCGACGGCGGGATGGTGCACGGGCACGCGGTGGTGGTGGCCACCGGCGCGGCGTACCGCAAGCTCACGGTGCCCGACCTGAGCCGCTTCGAGGGCGTCGGCGTCTACTACGGGGCCACGCGGGTGGAGGCCCAGCTCTGCGGGGGTGACGAGATCGCGGTGGTGGGCGGCGGCAACTCGGCCGGCCAGGCCGCGGTGTTCCTCTCCGGCCTCGCGGGGCACGTGCACCTGCTCGTCCGGGGTGCCGGCCTCGCGGACAGCATGTCTCGCTACCTGATCCGGCGCATCGAGGAGAGCCCCGCGATCACCTTCCGGCCTCACACTCAGATCGAGGCTCTCGAGGGCGACGGACGCCTCGAGCGCGTCTGGTGGCGGTCCGCGGCGGCGACCGCGCGCGAATGCCACGACATTCGCCACGTCTTCTCCATGACCGGCGCCGACGCGAACACCGGCTGGCTCGGCAACTGCCTGACCCTCGATCCCCAGCGCTTCGTCAAGACCGGGCTCGATCTCACGCCCGCCGACCTCGA
>DASZJM010000005.1:0-3237 GCA_035948165.1 Candidatus Methylomirabilota bacterium | reverse complement strand
TTCGTGGTGCTCAAGGACGGGCACGCGGGCTCGCCCTCGCTCGAGGCCGAGCTGAAGGCCTTCGTGAAGGACAAGATCGCCCCCTACAAGTACCCGCGCTGGCTCGAGTTCGTATCGGAGCTGCCGAAGACCGCGACCGGCAAGATCCAGCGCTTCAAGCTGCGCGGGTGAGCATGTGCTAGGATTCGATCCGGTCGGGTCAGAGCAAAGCCCGACGGAGGTCCACATGCGTCGGCTCGTGATTGTCTTCGTGGTCATCGGTCTTCTCCTGCTGGCCATTCCGGGGCCCGCGGGTGCGCAGCCGAGCGGCCCGAGCGCGGAGCTCAAGCGAGTCATCGGGCGCGTGGAGCTCCTCTCCAAGGGACAGACCCAGTGGATTCCCGCGGTGGTCGGCGCTCGACTGGCCGAGGGTGACGACATTCGCTGCTATGCGGGCGCCTCGGCCGAGCTGGTGCTGCCCGACACGAGCACGGTGGTGCTCTCCGAGAACAGCCGGCTCCTCTTGACGAAGATGGAGTATGACCCCCAGAGCCAGAGCCGGCTCATGCTCCTCCACCTCGTCGTCGGGAAGGTGCGGGCGACGGTTGCGCAGGCCGCCGTTACCCTGGCGAGGGTCAGGCAGTCGAACTTCGCCATTTCGACGCCGACGGCCGTGGCGGCGGCGAGGGGAACGATCCTCTGGGTCTTCACGGACGGGCAGAAGAGCATGATGGCGGTCGAGCCCGAGTTCGGCTTCACCGAGGGCAGCTCCCAGGGCGTCTGGAGACAGTAGCAGTGCGGCACGCATTTGCCGTCGGGCTTCTGGCACTTCTCGGCGGCTGCGCTACGGGGCCGGCGCGGCCCGACCGGCCGTCGACGCTCTCCGACCTGCTCCTGGCCATGGATGCCTCCGAGAAGATGGGCGGGGACGCGCGCTGCCGGAATCGCACCGTGAGCACGACGGAGGTGCTGGTCCCCGTCGAGCTCACGACTCAGGGCGTGTCGGGCCGCTGGACGGAGCGGTGGACGGTCGATCGCTGCGGGGTATCGGTGCCCTACGTGGTCAAGTTCGACCGAGCCCGGGACGGAGACCTCGACGTGAGCATGCAGCGCGAGGTGGCCGACGCGGAGGCCGCGACGGTTCCCGGCGACACCATCGCGGACCCCGTCCTCCAGCGCGATACCCTTGCATTTCTCGCCCAGAGAGACCTGTGGGAGGCCGGCCCGGAGGCTCGCTGCCGGAGCCGGAAGATCGTCGCGACCGAGGTGCTGATGCCCCTGGCCGGCGATGAGGTCGAGAATGCCCGGCCCATCGCGGGACAGTGGGTGGAACGATGGACCCTGGATCGATGCGGCGCGTCCGTCGACTACGTGATTCGCTTCAGTACGACCCGGAAGGGCACGACGTTCCTCGCCGATCCGCGGCGATGAGGGTTATCGACGAGGCCTCGGGACCGGCAGCTCGTTCCGGTCGAACATCAGCGTGTCGATCTCACGCCCCTGGCCATCGTACTGCCACCGGATGATCGCCACGCCCTGCCGCCGGTCGGCCTTCAGACGCTGATCAGTGCCCAGGTAACGCTCCTCGAGCGTGTTCCGGTTGTCGTCGTACTGCCAGCGCACGATCGCCACGCCCCGGTTCCGGTCATCCCGGAGCTGCCCGTCCGGGCCGAGGTACCGCTCTTCGACCGTCTTCCCGTTCGGGCCGTACTGCCACCGGACCGCTGCCACCCCTCGCAGCGAATCCACGATCGGGCGTCCATCCGGCCCGAAGTAGCTCTCGGCGACGGTATTGCCGTCCCGATCGTACTCCCAGCGAACGATGGCCACCCCCAGCCGCCGGTCCGCCTTGGGCTGCCCGTTCGCGCCGAAGTGCTGCACCTCGACCGCCTGCCCCTGGCCATCGTACTTCCAGCGGAACATGGCGAGGCCCGAGTCATTCGCTTCCTTGAGACGATCGCCCGGCCCGAGGTTCCGCCATTCGACCGGCGTCCCCTTGCTGTCGTACCGGAGCATCACGGCAGAGAGGCCGTTGCGGTTGACGACCGGCGCGCCGGCCGCATCGAGGAAGATCCGCTTCTCGGCCCCGTCGAGGTACTCGACGCGGATCGTGGCGACGCCCGAGGTCGGGTCCGGCGTCAGCGCGCCTCCCCGGCGATAGTCCACCCGAACGAGACGGCTGTTCTGGTAGGCGAAGTGATAGCAGTTGCCGTCCGATAGCGCCCCAGAATCGCGCGAGGTGCCCTGGATGGCGTAGCGGGAGTCGAGGAAGATGTAGGGGTAGCAGTCGGCCTGGGTGGTGGCGGTCGTTGCACATCCCGACAGGAGGGCCACCGCCAGCCCGATCGCGGCGAGCAGCCCGCGGTACTCATATTCGCTTTGCACTCGCTGGCTCCGTTGGCGCCTATGATACACGGCGGCCAGCGTGGGCCCTAGTGCTGTGTCAGAGGAGCACTGGCGGACGAGTCTCGGGCCAGCTCGACGATCAAGAGAGGAAGGCCAGGCACCGCTCCGACGCTCGCGACGTGGCTGCCCGGTCCCCGATCTCGCCGGTCGCTTCCCCGGCGCTCCGTATCGGGGGGACTCTGCTTCTGGCGCCGCTCAGCATGCCGCCGGTCGACCACGACCTCGACCTCCGCATTCGCGGCGAACTGCTCCCGGAGATCTTGGTAGAGGCGATCATGACCACGCGCCACGATGAACAGCCGGTGCGCCATGTCCTGGGCCTCCCTCGGTCCAGCGGGCGTCGCGCTCGAGCGGGTGGAAGGTCGGAGAGTTGAGGCACTCTACGGGGCGGTGAGTCGCCTTGTCAAGGCGCGTGGACTAGCGGTGGAAGGCGCCTTCGGTCCGGTGTCGCTCCTCGTGCGCCACGCACGCCGCATCCTCCTCGGAGCATACGATGATGTGGCGCGTGGTGAAGCATCCGGCGACCCGGCCCGTCTGGATCGTGCGGCCTTCGTCGGCGGCCCACCGGCCCTCGGCGCGCGCGACATCCCCTCCGAGCGAGGAGCACAGGTTCCGGCTCACGTTTCCGCTACGGGCCATGACATAGAGCGTGTCACCCTGGGCGTGGAGGCGAACGTCCTCGCCGGAGAACCCGGCGGAGGAGCAACCCGCGGCGGCGAGGAGGAGGAATGATGCGAAAGCGGCCTTGCGCAGGGAGATCATGAAATGGGGGTCTCCTTTCGCGGGGAGACCCTCTCGATCCTTCCTTCGGTAGCCCGGCGGTCAGGCGCCTGTGGCCTGATCCGTGGCTTT
>DASZJM010000004.1:0-3179 GCA_035948165.1 Candidatus Methylomirabilota bacterium | reverse complement strand
CACTCGCCGAGTCCACGATCTTGGCCCGCGCATCCAACGAATACTCGTTCGCCAGATACCGCCGGAGCGAGTCCGCCAAGAGCTGCTGTTCTTCACTCAAATCAAAATTCATCGGTGAACACTCCTAGCGAGGATTGATCGGCGTTGTATCGACCGCGAGGCGGACGGGACGGAGGACGGGGGCGGCGTGGCATGGGGGGTCCTCTGACCACGCCGCGCTGTCTCGCGGCGACCCGATCAGAAGTTCCCAACCTGGGCTGTTCCGCGGGCGGTCCGCCCCGGGCAGGAACGGGTCACCCGGACCCCCCATCGCCACGCCGCCCCCGTCCTCCGCCCCGCCCGATATCGCCATCCTCCCGGCGCTACAACCCCAGCGTGGCTTTGGCGATGATGTTTCTTTGGATCTCGTTGGAGCCCGCGTAGATGGTGGCCTTTCGGAGGTTGCAGTAGCGGGGCGCGAGGCGCGCCGTGAAGTGGTCGAAGTCCATTGCGTCGACCGGGCGGAAGGCCTGGGCGAGCGGGCCGGCGGCCTGCATCATCAGCTCGGTGATCGCCTGCTGGATCTCGGTCCCCTTGATCTTGAGCATCGACACGTCCGCGCCCGGCGGCCGGCCGCTGCGGCGCATCTGGTCGAGGAAGCGCAGGTTGGTGATCTCGAGCGCCATCAGCTCGACCTCCACGCGGGTGAGCCGGTCGCGGAAGCGCGCGTCCTCCATCAGCGGGCGGCCGTCCTTCATCTGCTCGCCGGCCACCTCCTTCAGCTTGGCCAGCTCGCGCTTGGAGGCGCCGATGCGGCCGGTGCCCATCCGCTCGTAGCCCAGCAGGTACTTGGCCACCGTCCAGCCCTTCCCCTCCTCGTGCACGAGGTTCTCGGCGGGCACCTTCACCTCGTCGAAGAAGACCTCGTTGACCTCCTTGCTGCCGTCCATCAGGACGATGGGCCGGACGCTGATGCCGGGGGTCTTCATGTCGATCAGGAGGAACGAGATGCCGTCCTGGCGCTTGCCGCTCCCGTCGGTGCGCACGAGGCAGAAGATCCAGTCCGCGTGCTGGGCCATGGTGGTCCAGATCTTCTGGCCGGTGACCACGTAGTGGCCGTTGTCCCGCACCGCGCGCGTCTTGAGCGAGGCCAGGTCCGAGCCCGAGCCCGGCTCCGAGTAGCCCTGGCACCAGAAGTCCTCGCCGTGGTAGATACGCGGCAGGAACTGCTTCTTCTGGGCCTCGGTGCCGAACTGCAGGAGCACCGGCGCGCACATGCGCACCCCGAACGGGACGATCATCGGGGTGGCCGCGAAGCCACACTCCTCCTCGAAGATGTAGCGCTGGACGACGTTCCAGTCCGTCCCGCCCCACTCCTGGGGCCAATCGGGGGCCACCCAGCCCTTCGTGGCCAGGATCTTATGCCAGCGCAGGAGCTCGTCCTTGGACAGCTCCTGGTAGCTCTCCATCTTCTGGCGCAGGTCCGCGGGCAGGTTGCTGCGCAGCCAGCCGCGCACCTCGTCGCGGAACGCCAGCTCGTCGGGCGAGTAGTTGAGATCCATGGGTCGGGCTCCTCTCGGGGCAGTCGTCGTCGGCCCGGGCCGGGCCGAGGGCCATGCTATCCCAGGGCGCGGATGAGGTCCAGCAACCGGCCCAGGGTGGCGAGCCGCGCGGCCTGCCCCTCCCCCGCCGGCTCGACCCGCAGGGTGGTGATGCCGGCGCGGCGGTAGGCCTCGAGCCGGGCGCGGACCATCGCCTCGGTGCCCAGCAGGTTGGTCTTGAGGACGAGCTCGTCGGGCACCCGGCCCGCCGCCTCCTCGCGCTTGCCGCCGAGCCAGAGGCGCTGGACCTCGAGCGCCACGTCCTCGTAACCGGCGCGGCGGAAGGCCTCGTTGTAGAAGTTGTGTTGGCGGGAGCCCATGGCCCCGAGGGTGAAGGCGAGTCCCGGCTTGCGCGGCGGGATCAGCCGCTCGACGTCGTCGCCGAAGGCCACGAAGCCGCCGGCCTGGAGGTCCATCTGGGCGAGCGACCGTCCGGCCCGGGCGGCGCCGGCGGCCAGATGGTCGGTGAACACGTGGCCGTGCTCGGGCATGAACGAGGTGCCGAGCCAGCCGTCCGCGACCTCACCCGTCATCTCCAGGCTCCGGGGCGAAAGGGTCGCCAGATAAATCGGAATGCCCGGCTGCGGCGGAGCCGCCGACCGGATCGCCTTGCCCTCCCCGCCGGGCAGCGGCAGCTCGTAGAGCTTGCCCTTGTAGGCCAAGTGCTCGCCGGTTACCGCGCGCCGGACGATCTCCACGATCTCCCGCATGCGCTGCACC
Source organism: Candidatus Methylomirabilota bacterium (assembly GCA_035948165.1). Taxonomy (GTDB): domain Bacteria; phylum Methylomirabilota; class Methylomirabilia; order Rokubacteriales; family CSP1-6; genus CAMLFJ01. The sequence continues at coordinate 879 of DASZJM010000004.1, read as the reverse complement.
GGCCGGTCGAAGCGGATGCCGTGCCAGCCCTCGATGACCTGCGGGCCGCTCACCCCGAGACCGAGGACGAAGCGCCCGTTGGACATGGAGGCGAGGCTCATCGCGGTCATGGCCACGAGGGCCGGCGTGCGGGTGCCCGCCTGGATGATCCCGGTGCCGAGGCGGATGCGCGACGTGCGCGCGGCCATGAAGGCGAGCGGGGTGACCGCGTCGTGGCCCCACGCCTCCGCGGACCAGACGTCGTGCACGCCGAGGCGCTCGGCCTCCGTGACGTAGGTGCTCGCCTCGGCCCAGTCGGTCTGGGCGAGCCGCAGCGAGATCGAGACGCGCATCAGGCGGGTCGCGGCGCGCCGAGGGCGGCGGCGATCTTCTGGAGCTGGCCGGCGTGATCCAGATCGTGCAGGCGGGTGAAGAGCAAGGTCTCGCGCCAGCTGAGCGGTCCGAACATCGGGTGCTCGATCCGGCGGTCCGCCGCCGCCGCGGGATCGGCGGCCAGCACGTCGGCGAAGAGGGCCTCGCGCTGGCGGCCCAGCGCCTCGTACCACGCGGCGGCGGTCCGGAGCGGGGCGTCCTCCACCCGCTCCCGGCTCGGCCGCGGCCCCGCGGGACGGCCCGCGAGCGCGTCGCGAATGCCGCCGCCGAAGTAGCCGTCGGCCATCACCACGGGCGCCATCACCTCGTTGCCGCTCCACTCCTCGGGCGCCGGCCGCTCCGCGAACCGGTCGGCCGGCACCGCCGCGGCGGCCGCGCGCAGGTCGGCCATCGCGGCGCGCACCTTCTCGACGAGCGCAGCCGGTGTGAGCTTCGCGCCCTGCGCAACCAGATAGCTCCGGATCCGCGCCTGCTCCTCGTCCATCGCGCCCTGAACTCTACCAGATG
>DASZJM010000003.1:0-5938 GCA_035948165.1 Candidatus Methylomirabilota bacterium | reverse complement strand
GGGCTCGGCCCGATGCACACGAGCAGGCGCTCCCGCACCGGCCACGTCTGCCGGATGGCGTGGTCGCGCATGTAGTGGCGCATCTCCGCGTCCACGTGCTGCGCGGTCACCCGGAGCGCCAGCTCCCGCAGCGCGATCAGGTTGCCCTTCCGGAAAAAGTTGTCGACCGCCTCGCGGGCCTGCTCCGGGATGTAGATCTTGCCGTCCCGGAGCCGGTGCAGCAGATCGTCGGGGGACAGATCGATCAGCTCCAGCTCGTCGGTGTGCTGGAAGATCGAGTCCGGCACCGTCTCCCGCACGATCACCCCCGTGATCTTCGCCACCACGTCGTTGAGGCTCTCGACGTGCTGGACGTTCATCGCGGAGTAGACGTTGATGCCCGCGTCGAGGAGCTCGAGCACGTCCTGCCAGCGCTTGGCGTGACGGGAGCCGGGGGCGTTGCTGTGCGCGAGCTCGTCGACGAGCATGAGCGCGGGCCGGCGCGCCAGGGCCGCGTCCAGGTCGAACTCCTTGAGGGCGGTACCGCGATACTCCACCGCGCGGCGGGGCAGGATCTCGAGGCCTCCCAGGAGCGCCTCGGTCTCGACGCGCCCGTGCGTGTCGACCCAGCCGACCACCACGTCGACGCCCTGCGCGCGCTGCCCGCGCGCCGCCTCGAGCATCGCGTACGTCTTGCCGACTCCGGCGGCGGCGCCGAAGAAGATCTTGAGCTTGCCCCGGGCCTGGCGGGTCTCCGCCTCCTTGACACGCGCCAGCAGCTCGTCTGGATCCGGTCGACGCTCGGTGTTCATGGGTCAGCCCGGCGCCAGCCTACGACGGAACGAGCGCCCGGTTCAACTCATGGCCGACGTCTTCGCTACGTGCGCGCCGGGCGACCGAACGCGTAGGGGAGGAGCAAGCGCCTGATGAGGTCGCCGCGGAAGACCACGCCGACCAGGATCCCGCGATCGACGACCGGCATGACGTTCACCCCGTACTCGTCGAAGAGGCCGACCACCGTCGTCGCGGAGGTGGCGGGATCTAGCGGGAAGACACGCCGCAGCATGACGTCCGCCGCGGCCAGGCCCGACAGGCGCCGCTCGGGCCCCGCCCCGCCGTCCTCCGCCTCGAGCCGTCCCCACCACGATCGGCTCCGGCTCGCGTGGAGGCCGGCGACCAACTGGTCATCGCCGACCGATCCGACCACGCGGCCCCGCCCGTCTACCACGAGCACTCCCTCGACTCCCGTGTCCACCATGACCTCGACGACCCGGTGAACCGGCGCATCCGGGGGGACCACCGCGATCTCGTGCCGCATCAGCTCGCTGATAGGGAGCATGGCTCGCTCAGATCGTCTCGTGATACCGGTGGATGGCGCCTCTCGTGACCAGCCGGTCCGTGACCTTCTTGCAGCCCGGTATCGAGCGGGCCATGGTCGCCAGCGCGGCCTTCTCCGCGTCACCGCTCACGAGTCCCCAGAGCGTCACGACCCCATCCCGCGCTTCCACCGTCGGATACGGCCGCGAGATCCACGCTTCCTCCGCCATGCGGTCCTGCATCTCGGTCGCGAGCTCCGCGTCCGGGCGCCGGATCGCCGACACCGGAACGGTCGAGATTTGCCCCACGAGATGCCTACGGCCGAGCGCGCCGACGAGGCGACCATCTAGGACGACCGACACGAGATCGACCGCCGAGTCGTCAAACAGACGGATGGCGGCGGCCAGGTGCGCGCTGGGTCTCAGCGTGAGGGCGGGATGCGTCATCACCTCCTCCACCGTGAGGCCGGTGGCCTTTCGATACTCCCGGGCGAGCCGCTCGGCATCGACGAGGAGATGCCACCACGGCCGGACCCACCGGGGAGCTAGCCGAGCCGTGAGATCGTGCTCGCTCAGCGTGCCGACCACGCAGCCGTTGGAGTCGACGACCGGGAAAGCCGGGAGCGCCTGCCCGAGCAGGAGACGAGCCGCCGTGTGGAGCGAGGTCTCCGGCGAGACGACCGTCACCTCGGTCGTCATGACATCCGCGACGATTGCCGCCGACGACTGATCGAAGCCGGGTCGGCGAACTGGAGCCTTCTGGAGTGCTGGCATCGCTGGTCCTCCCGCTTCACTTCAGTAGATGGTCGGAGCCCATCAAGGCGGCGTCAAAGCGTGGCCGTGGGGGCTCAACGAACGGTCAAGATGATTGATGATTCTTGGCCGTCCTGCGCGCGTGCTCCGTCCCCGCCTTCATCGGGGCGTAGCCTTTACGTCTTCTTGATATGGAGCGGGCCCTTCTTAAGGCGGCCCTGACCGGGGGCCCGGCTAGGATTTGAGGTCGGCGGACAACGCAGGAAGGAGACCCGTGATGGCAGATATCCTGTACCTCGGCGTGACGGTCGCGTTCTTCTGGCTGTCGTCGCTGCTCGTCCGGCTCTGTGAGCGTCTCTAGGAGGCATCCATGCCCTTGCTCTACGTGGTCGGCGCGGTGGTGTCCCTGGGACTGCTGGTCTACCTGGTGCTGGCTCTGCTGAAGCCGGAGCTCTTTCAATGACGACGAACGGGATCGTCCAGCTCGTCTTCTACATGGTGGTGCTGCTCGTCCTCGCCAAGCCGCTCGGGGCCTACATGGCGCGGGTATACGAGCGGCGCCCGCTCGCGCTGGATCGCGTCTTCGGTTGGCTGGAGCACCTCATCTACCGAGCGGGCAGGATCCGGCCCACCGAGGAGATGGGTTGGAAGGGGTACGCCCTGGCGATGCTCACGTTCAACTTCCTGGGTTTACTCGCGGTCTATGTCCTCCAGCGGGCGCAGGGGATCCTGCCGCTGAACCCGCAGGGCATGGCCGGCGTCTCGCCCGACTCGTCGTTCAACACCGCGGTGAGCTTTGCCACCAATACCAACTGGCAGGGCTACGCCGGTGAGTCGACCATGAGCTACCTGAGCCAGATGCTCGCCCTGACGGTGCAGAACTTCGTCTCCGCCGCGTCCGGGATGGCCACCATGGTCGCGCTGATCCGCGGCTTCGCCCGCCGCTCGGTCGAGACCATCGGCAACTTCTGGGTCGATCTGACCCGGAGCACGCTCTACATCCTGGTACCGCTGTCGGTGATCCTCGCGCTGGCGCTCGTGTCCCAGGGCGTGGTCCAGACGTTCGGCGCCTATCCCAAGGCGACGGTGCTCCAGACGAGCGAATACGACGAGCCGGTGGTCGACAAGGACGGCAAGCCCGTCCTCGACGCGAAGGGGCAGCCCACGACCAAGAAGTCCAAGCTCACCGAGCAGGTGATCGCGGTGGGCCCGGCCGCGTCCCAGATCGCCATCAAGCAGCTCGGCACCAACGGCGGCGGCTTCTTCAACGCCAACTCCGCCCATCCCTTCGAGAACCCGACCCCGCTGGCCAACTTCCTGGAGATGCTGTCGATCCTTCTGATCGCGGCCGCCCTCTGTTACACCTTCGGGGTGATGGTCGGCGATACGCGCCAGGGCTGGACGGTGCTGGCCGCCATGACCGTGATCTTCGTGGTGCTGCTCGGGACGTGCTACCTGGCCGAGCAGAACGGTGCGGTCTTCGTGAAGCAGGGCGTGGATCACACCGCGAGCGCGCTCCAGTCGGGCGGCAACATGGAGGGCAAGGAGACCCGCTTCGGCATCGCGAGCTCCGCGATCTGGGCCACCGCCACCACCTCGGCCTCGAACGGCTCGGTCAACTCGATGCACGACTCCTACACCCCGCTCGGTGGCCTCGTGCCGATGTGGCTGATACAGCTCGGCGAGGTCGTCTACGGCGGGGTGGGCTCCGGCCTCTACGGCATGCTCATGTTCGCGATCGTCGCGGTCTTCGTGGCGGGCCTGATGGTGGGGCGGACGCCCGAGTACCTGGGCAAGAAGATCGAGGCCTACGAGATGAAGATGGCCTCGCTGGTCATCCTGATCACGCCGACCCTCGTCCTGGTCGGCACCGCGGTCGCGGTGGTCACGACGGCGGGCAAGGCCGGAATCGCGAATCCGGGCATCCACGGCTTCAGCGAGATCCTCTACGCGTTCTCCTCGGCCTCCAACAACAACGGCAGCGCGTTCGCCGGTCTCTCCGCGAACACTCCGTTCTACAACACCGCGCTTGGCCTCTGCATGCTCTTCGGTCGCTACTGGCTGGCGATCCCGGTCCTGGCCATCGCGGGATCCCTCGCCCGGAAGAAGACGGTGCCGGTAGGCCCCGGCACGCTGCCCACCGCCAATCCGCTGTTCGTGGGGCTCCTGGTGGGGGTGGTGATCCTGGTCGGCGCGCTGACGTTCGTGCCGGCGCTGGCCCTCGGGCCGATCGTCGAGCATCTCACCTTGATCGCGGCGAAGTAGGAGGGGGTCTCTGACATGGCCACCACGGCGGTACGGGCACGCTCGCTCTTCGAGACCGCGATCGTCAAGCAGGCGATCGTCGACTCCTTCCGGAAGCTGACCGTGAAGCGGCAGGTCCGCAATCCGGTGATGTTCGTGGTCTACGTGGGTTCCATCCTGACGAGCCTGCTGTGGGTCCAGGCCCTGGTCGGCAAGGGCGAGGCCCCGCCCTGGTTCATCTTCTCGGTCTCGGTGTGGCTCTGGTTCACGGTACTCTTCGCCAACTTCGCCGAGGCCATGGCCGAGGGGCGGGGCAAGGCGCAGGCCGCCTCGCTGCGCAACGCGCGCCGCGACCTGCAGGCCAAGCGCCTCACGCGATCGGGCGAGCGGGACTTCGACGCGGTGGCCGCGTCCGCGCTCCGCAAGGGCGATCGGGTGCTGGTGGAGGCGGGCGACTTCATCCCCGCCGACGGGACCATCGAGGAGGGCATCGCCTCGGTCAACGAGGCCGCGATCACCGGAGAGAGCGCGCCGGTGATCCGCGAGGCGGGCGGAGACCGCAGCTCGGTCACCGGTGGCACCCAGGTCCTGTCGGACTGGATCATCGTCGAGGTCACCGCCAATCCCGGCGAGGCCTTCCTGGATCGGATGATCGCGCTCGTCGAGGGCGCGAAGCGCCAGAAGACCCCGAACGAGATCGCGCTCGACATCCTGCTGGCCGCACTGACCATCGTCTTCCTGCTCGCCACCGCCACCCTGCTGCCCTACTCGCTCTACAGCGTCGGGGCCGCGGGCCAGGGCACGCCGGTCACGGTCACCGTGCTGGTCGCCCTGCTGGTGTGTCTCATCCCGACCACGATCGGCGCGCTCCTCTCCGCCATCGGCATCGCGGGCATGGATCGGATGATCCAGAAGAACGTCATCGCCATGTCCGGTCGCGCGGTCGAGGCGGCCGGCGACGTGGACGTGCTGCTGCTCGACAAGACCGGCACCATCACCCTCGGCAACCGCCAGGCGACCGCCTTCATCCCCGCGGCGGGGGTGACCGAGGGCGCGCTCGCCGACGCGGCCCAGCTGGCCTCGCTCGCCGACGAGACCCCGGAGGGTCGCAGCATCGTGGTCCTGGCCAAGGAGAAGTACCAGATCCGGGAGCGCGAGATCGAGAAGCTCGGCGCCACCTTCGTGCCCTTCACGGCCCAGACGCGCATGAGCGGCGTGAACCTGAATGGCCGACAGGTTCGCAAGGGCGCCGCCGACGCCATCGAGACCCACGTCAAGAAGCTCGGCGGTCACTTTCCCGACGAGGTCCGCCTGGGCGTGGACACCATCGCCAAGGGGGGCGCCACGCCGCTGGTGGTCTGCGATGGGAGCAAGGTGCTGGGCGTCATCCACCTGAAGGACATCGTCAAGGGAGGGATCCGGGAGCGCTTCGCCCAGCTCCGGCGCATGGGCATCAAGACCATCATGATCACCGGAGACAATCCGCTGACCGCGGCCGCGATCAGCGCGGAGGCGGGCGTGGACGACTTCCTGGCCCAGGCCACCCCGGAGGCCAAGCTCAAGCTGATCCGCGACGTGCAGGCCCAGGGTCGCCTGGTGGCCATGACCGGCGACGGCACCAACGACGCGCCCGCGCTCGCCCAGGC
>DASZJM010000002.1:0-13106 GCA_035948165.1 Candidatus Methylomirabilota bacterium | reverse complement strand
GAGCCGGTGGTGCCGCTCTGCATCCTGCGGGCGCGGGCCATCGGCGTCCTCACCATGAGCGACGAGAAGGGCGGCGACGACAAGGTGATCGCGGTCCACGTCGATGATCCCGAGTATTCGTACTACCACGAGGCGGCCGAGCTACCGCCCCACCGCCTGAAGGAGATCCAGCGTTTCTTCCTCGACTACAAGATTCTCGAGAACAAGGCGGTCGACGTGGAGCAGATCCGCGGGCGCGCCGCTGCCGAGCAGGTGATCCGTGACGCGGTGCGCCTCTATAAGGAGCGGATCGCGCCCACGATCGGGCGGCGTGGGGAAGGACGTGCCTAACCCTCCGGAATCCCGCCGATTTTCCCGAGCGTCCCGGCGGGCGCGCCGCACTGCTCGCGATGCGCGGCGGTGACGTCCATCCTCTCGAAAATCCTAGGTTTTCCTTGTTGCGAAAAATCCCGGGTGCTAGACTCGGCCTTGAGTTCGGATCGTCGTCGTACGTGTCTCAAACCAGCGATCTCACACGGGTGCCTTATGCTGATTAGCCTCCTCGCCGGGCTCTTCTCCAACGACCTGGCCATCGACCTCGGTACGGCCAACACGCTCGTCTACGTCCGCGGGGAAGGCATCGTGATGAACGAGCCCTCCATCGTGGCCATCCACCAGGCCGATCACTCGGTGCTGGCGGTGGGGCACGAGGCGAAGGCGATGCTCGGGCGCACGCCGGGCAACATCACGGCCATCCGCCCGCTGAAGGACGGCGTCATCGCCGACTTCGACGTGACCGAGAAGATGCTCCACTACTTCATCAACAAGGTGCACCGCCGCCGAACCCTCGTGCATCCCCGCATCGTCATCGGCGTGCCCTCCGGCATCACCCAGGTGGAGAAGCGCGCGGTGCGCGACTCCGCGATGCAGGCCGGCGCGCGCGAGGTGTACCTGATCGAGGAGCCGATGGCGGCCGCGATCGGGGCGGGCCTGCCCATCCAGGAGCCGGGCGGCAACATGATCGTCGACATGGGCGGCGGCACCACCGAGGTCGCGGTGATCTCGCTGTCCGGCATCGTGTACTCGAAGTCGGTGCGCATCGCGGGCGACGAGATGGACGAGGCGATCGTGCAGTACATCAAGAAGCACTACAATCTCCTCGTCGGCGAGCGGCGCGCGGAGGAGATCAAGATCAAGCTGGGGTCGGCGTACCCGATGGGCGGCGAGCGCATGACCATGGAAGTGAAGGGCCGCGACCTGATCGACGGGATCCCGAAGACCATCGTGGTCACCGACGAGGAGATCCGCGAGGCGCTGCGGGAACCGGTGATGGCGATCGTGGACACGGTACGCACCTGCCTCGAGCGGACCCCGCCCGAGCTGGCCGCCGACATCGTGGACAAGGGGATCGTGCTCACCGGGGGCGGCGCGCTGCTGCGCGGCCTCGACCTGCTGCTGCGACAGGAGACCGATCTGCCGATCACGGTCGGCGACGACCCGCTGTCCTGTGTGGCGCTGGGCACCGGCAAGGTTCTAGACGAGCTGGAGCTTCTCAAGAAAGTGGCGATCCCCGCCTGAGCGTTGGCTTCGAGCCGGCCTCGCGCCGATCGGCCGTAAGGGTGACGGAGCGGTGAGAGTTGGGAGATACGGGATCCTGCTCGCGGTGCTACTCGTCTCCCTCCTGCTGTTGACCGTCCAGACCCGCGGCGGGGGAACCGGACGGGCCGGCGAGCTGGTCACGATCGCGGTCACCCCCGTCCAGGGCCTCCTCGTTCGGATCCACCGCGGTGCCCTCAACCTCTGGGCCAACTACGTCGACTGGAAGTCGGTTCGCCGCGACAACGCCACCCTCCGCGAAGACAACGAGCATCTGCGCGTCCAGGCCCTGCAGGCCGGCGAGACCCGCGAGGAGAACGCCCGCCTTCGCCGCCTGCTGGTCCTGAAAGACCGCCTGCCGCTGGCCACCCTGGCCGGCGAGGTGATCGGACGTGAGGCGGGCGGCTGGGTCCGCTCCCTCACCGTCAACCGTGGGCGCGGCGACGGCATCTCCCAGCAGACCCCGGTCATCGTTCCCGACGGCTTGGTCGGCCGGGTGGTGCAGGTCCACCGGGCGGCGGCGGTGATCCAGCTCTTGAACGATCCGGCTTCCACGGTGGGCGCGGTGGTGCAGCGTACTCGGACTGCGGGCCTGGTGGAGGGGGACGCGGGCGGGACCGTGCGCTTCAAGTTCATGGCCCGCGACGGGGCCAGCGTTGCGCCGGGAGACCTGGTGGTGACGTCGGGGCTCGGCACGCTCTTCCCCAAGGGCCTCCCGGTGGGCCGGGTGGTCAGGATTGAGGACAAGGGCTCGGCGCTCTTCCACTTCGCGGTGCTCGCGCCCGCGGTCGACTTCTCCCGCGTCGAGGAGGTCCTGCTCGTCACCGGGCAGACCACCCAGGACGTGGCCGCGCTGTTCCCCCTCGAGGGCTAGCCGGTGCTGCGCCTCCTCGTCCTGCTCGTCATCGTCGGCGGGGGGGTGCTGCAGTCGACGGTGGTCGCGGTGGCGGGAGTGGCCGGCATCACCCCCGACGTTCCGCTCATCCTGACGGTTCTCATCGCCCTGCGGTACGGGCCGGAGTCCGGCTGCCTGGCCGGCTTCGTGGCCGGCCTGCTCCAGGACGCGACCGGCGGCGGCCTCGTGGGCGTGCAGGCCCTGACCAAGGGGCTGGCCGGCTTCGGCATGGGATTGCTGGTGGGGCGCTTCTGGGTCAGCAACCCGCTCGTGCAGGTCCCCGGCCTCGTGCTGCTGAGCATCGCCGAGGGGCTGGGCCGCTTCCTGCTCTTGCAGATGTTCCACTACCCGGCCGCCTTCGGCGACCTGATGCTCCACGTGATCCTGCCCCAGGCGCTCTACAACGGGCTCATCGGCACCCTGTGCATCCTGGCCGAGGCGAGCATCGAGCTGCTGCGGAGGCGCACGTGGCAATGAACCCGTCGCCCGCCAATCGACGCGAGGCGTGGGGCCGGCGCGTGCTCGCCCTCGCGGTGGTCACCGCCATCGGCTTCGTGGGCCTGGTCGGCCAGCTCTGGTACCTGCAGGTGCTCGAGGGCGGGCGCATGCAGGAGCTGTCGGAGAAGAATCGCATCCGCATCCGTCCGGTGGCGGCCCCCCGCGGCATCCTCTTCGACCGCAACGGGCTGGCACTGGTCGACAACCGCCCCGCGTTCACCCTCTCGCTGATTCCCCGTGAGATGGAGGACCGCGACTCGGTGGTGGCGCGCCTGTCCGTCCTCCTGAAGATGCCGGTCGGCGATCTCATGGAGGCGCTGGAGCGGGTGCCGGCCGATTCGATCCGCCCGGTGCGGGTGCGGCGGGGGCTCTCCCTCGAGGAAGTGACCAAGGTCGAGGAGCGCAAGCTCGAGCTGCCCGGGGTGATCGTCGAGGTCGAGCCCCAGCGCGTGTATCCGACCAGCACGTTCGCGGCACACCTGCTGGGCTACGTCCGCGAGGTGAGCGACGAGCAGATGAAGCAGGGCCGCTACCGTCGCGGGGACATGATCGGCCAGTCGGGCCTGGAGCGGCTGCTGGACGAATACCTGCGCGGCCGCGACGGCGGTGAGCGGATCGAGGTCGACGCCATGGGCCGGCCGGTGCAGGTGATGCGACGCGAGGAGCCGGATCCGGGCGCCCAGGTGGTCACCACCATCGATCGCCGGATCCAGGAGATCGCGGAGCAGGCGATGGCGGGCAAGGCCGGGTCGGTGGTGGTCCTGGACCCGCGCAACGGCGACGTGCTCGCGATGACCTCGAGCCCCGCGTTTCCCCTCGATCGCCTCACCGGGAACATCGACCGCGAGGAGTGGCTGCGCCTGGTCAAGGACCCGATGACCCCGCTCATGAACCGCGCCCTGCAGGGCCAGTACCCGCCGGGCTCGGTCTTCAAGATCATCGTGGCTGCGGCCGGGCTCCAGGAGGGGTCGCTCACCCCGATGGACCGGATCTACTGCAACGGCGAGTTCAGCCTCGGGCACTGGACGTTCAAGGACTGGAAGGCGGGCGGGCACGGCCACGTGGACCTGCGCACCGCCATCGCCCAGTCGTGCGACGTCTACTTCTACCAGGCCGGCCTCAAGGTCGGCGGCGACACGATGGCCCGCTACGCGCAGGCCTTCGGCCTGGGCGCGCCGAGCGGCATCGATCTGGGCGGCGAGCGGTTCGGGCTCGTGCCCTTCTCGGCCTCCCGCCCGCGGTCCAAGCGCCCGTGGCAGGCCGGCGACACCGTGAACATGTCGATCGGGCAGGGCCAGCTGCTGGTGACGCCGCTGCAGGTCGCCCGGATGATGGGCGCGGTCGCCAACGGGGGCGTCCTCTGGAAGCCCCGGCTCGTCCAGCGCGTCGCGCGCGCCGACGGCACCGTGGCCTACAGCGCCTCGAGCAAGATGACCGAGCGGGTGGAGCTCTCGCCGGTGGTGTGGGCCTTCCTGCGGAACGCCCTGTCCGCGGTGGTGAAGGAGGGGACCGGGACCGCGGCGCGGCTCCCAGGGCTCGACATCGCGGGCAAGACCGGCACCGCCCAGACCATCGCCAAGAGCGACTCGGCCAAGGGGCAGGACCACGCGTGGTTCGCGTCGTTCGCGCCCGCCGACGACCCGCAGGCGGTGGTGGTGGTGTTCGTCGAGCGCGGTGGCCACGGCGGCGACGTGGCGGCGCCGATCGCCCGCAAGATCTACGAGGCGATGTTCCTCCAGAAGGTCGCCCAGGTGACGCTCGGCGAGCCCGGTTGATGCTCCGGCTCGACCGGCGCCTGCTCCAGAACGTCGACTGGCTGCTCCTGGGCGCCGCCCTGTTCATCATCGGGCTCAGCCTCGTCTGCCTCTGGAGCCTCAACCCCGGCCGGGGCATCTCGTCGCTGGTGTGGCGGCAGGTGTCGTGGATCGGCGTGGGGCTGATGGGCCTGCTGGTGGTGGTCAGCGTCGACTACCGGAACCTGGTGCGCAGCGCCCCCGCCCTCTACGTGGTGGGCGTCGGCCTCCTGGTCTCGGTGTTCGTGCTCGGGCGCACCGTCTCGGGCGCCCGGCGCTGGATCCACCTGGGCCCGTTCACGGTGCAGCCGTCCGAGCTCTTCAAGCTGATCTTCATCATCACGCTGGCGTGGGCGCTCACCACCGGTCGCGGGGAGCGGTTCTCCCGCGGCATGCTCATCGGCATCTTCGTGCTGCTGGGGGTCCCGTTCCTGCTGGTGGTGCGCCAGCCGGACCTGGGGACCGCCCTGGTGCTGGTGCCGGTGCTGGCCGCCACCCTGGTGGGCATCGGGATCCGGCTGAAGGTGCTGGGGGCTCTGTCGCTCGCGGGGGTGGCCGCGATGCCGCTCGCGTGGCTGGTGCTCAAGCCCTACCAGCGGGACCGGCTGCTCGTCTATCTCGATCCGTTCCGGGATCCGCTCGGAACGGCCTACAATGTCATTCAGGCGAAGATCGCCATTGGTTCGGGCCAGCTCCTGGGGAAGGGAGTCGGCGGCGCGACGCAGAGTCGCCTGTCCTTTCTCCCCGAGCGGCATACTGATTTCATTTTTGCCGTATTCGCCGAGATGTGGGGGTTCCTTGGCTGTCTGGTGCTGATCGTGGCCTACGTGCTCCTGGTGATGCGGGGGTTCGAGATCGCGGCCGGCACCCGTGAGATTCGCGGACGCATCCTGGCTCTCGGGGTGACGACCGTGTTCGCGGCCCAGATCCTGATCAACATCGGGATGGTGACGGGCCTGCTCCCCATCGTGGGGATACCGCTGCCGCTGATGAGCTACGGCGGATCCTCCATGGTGGTCTCGCTGACCGGCCTCGGGCTCCTGCTCTCGATCCGGATGCGGCAGTTCCACTAACCGCAGAACTGCCCCCCGGGTCTCCCGCGAGACCACGGATCGAGGTCGGCCGTGGGAAAGCGCATCGTCGTCAACGCCGGTGTGACGGAAACGCGTCTCGCCGTCCAGGATGGAAATCTCCTCACCGAGCTGTACGTCGAGCGCGCGGACCGGCGCTCCATCGTCGGCAACATCTACAAGGGCGTGGTCACCAACGTCCTGCCCGGCATGCAGGCCGCCTTCGTCGACATCGGCCTCACCAAGGATGCCTTCCTGTACGCGGGGGACTACACCGCCAACCTGGGCCAGGCGGAGCAGGCCCCCGACGCCCCCGACGCGGAAGAAGAGAGCGCGGACGTGGACGTGGGCGACGCGGAGGCGGAACCCGAGGCGGAGCCCCGCCGGGAGGCGGTCGGCCCCATCGAGGAGATGCTGCGCAAGGGCCAGGAGGTGCTGGTCCAGGTCTCCAAGGAGCCGCTCGGCACCAAGGGTGCCCGCGTGACCTCCTTCGTCTCGATCCCCGGCCGCTACATCGTCTACATGCCGCAGGCACGCCACGTGGGCGTCTCCCGGCGCATCCACGACGACGCGGAGCGCGATCGGCTTCGCGCCATCGTCAAGGGCCTGCCCCCGCCGCCGGGCGGCTTCATCGTTCGAACCGTGGCGGAGGGCAAGGGCGACGAGGAGCTGGTGGCCGACATCCAGTTCCTGAGCCGCCTGTGGGGTCAGGTGCAGGCGCGCTTCGAGGCGGCCAAGGCCCCCTCGCTGCTCCACGAAGAGATGGACGTCACCTTCCGGGTGGTACGCGACCTCTTCTCGCCGGAGGTGGAGGAGTTCCTCGTCGACAGCGAGGCGGCCTACGAGAAGTGCCTGCACTTTGCCACCTCGCTGGTGCCCCAGCTCGCCCCGCGGGTCAAGCGCTGGGACAAGGAGGGGCCCATCTTCGAGGCCACCGGCATCGAGCGCGACATCGACAAGGCGCTGCGGCGCCGGGTGTGGCTCAAGTCGGGCGGCTACATCGTGATCGACCACACCGAGGCCCTGGTGGCGATCGACGTCAACACCGGCAAGTACGTGGGCAAGCGCGACTTCGAGGAGACCGTGCTGAAGATCAACCTGGAGGCGGTGACCGAGGTCGTGCGCCAGATCCGGCTCCGCGACCTGGGCGGCATCATCATCATCGACTTCATCGACATGGAGCGCCCCGAGCATCGCGACCAGGTGTTCAAGGCGCTGAAGCGGGTGCTCGCCGACGACAAGGCGCGCACCAACGTGCTCGAGATCTCCGAGCTGGGCCTGGTGGAGATGACCCGCAAGCGGGTGCGCCAGAGCCTGCAGTCGCTGTTCTGCGCGCCCTGCCCCACCTGCAAGGGCAGCGGGGTGGTGAAGTCCGACGCCACGCTCGCGGCCGAGATCTTCCGCAAGATCCAGGCGGGGGCGGCCGAGGGCGGTCCCCGCGAGGTGGTGGTGCGGGTCCATCCCGAGATGGCCCACCACCTGGAGGCGACCCAGCGCGACGGCCTCGAGCGGCTGCAGACCCTGCTCGGGCGCAAGGTCGTGGTGCAGGGCGTGGCCTCCTACCACCGCGAGCAGTACGAGCTGACGTTCAAGTGACCCCGTGACCCGCCCGTCGCGCATCAGCCGGGCCGTCATCATCGGCCAGCTCCGGGCGGCCGCCACGAAGGGCGATCGCTCGGCCCTCACCCTCGCGATCGACCAGATGAAGACCTGGGCGTACTCCCCACGCTACTGGCAGAAGTACCTCCACCTGCTGACCCACCCGATGGCCCGCCTCGTGGACCTGACCGTGATCAAGCAGGGCGACAAGATCGCGCACCAGAAGGGCTGGGTGAAGCCCAAGCGCGAGCCGCGCAAGCCCAAGCGTGCGGTCGAGCCGGGCCCGGCCGCGCGGCCGCGCCGCAAGAGCCGAGCCGCGCCCGCCACGACCCAGCCGTCGCTCTTCCCCGAGATCTGATCCCTCGCGCCGGATCCGGGCTCCCGGCCGAGGCCCGTCCGCCGCGCGACCACTGGATGACTACCCCGGTAGGGTATATGCTGGTGGCGACATGCGACGGGCGGCGGCACTGGGGCTGATCGGCGGTCTGGCGGTGGCGGCGGGGGCGGGCGCGCTCCTGGTGCCGCCGATTCCCCAGGACCCCGCGTACCACCGGCTGGCCGACTCGCGGAGCTGGCTCGGCATTCCCAACGCGCTGAACGTGCTCTCCAACGCGGGCTTCGTCCTGGTTGGCGCCCTGGGGCTCGCCTTCCTCGGAGACCGCGGCGCGACGGCCCGAGCGTTCCGGACGCCGGCCGAGCGATGGCCCTACGCGGTCTTCTTCGCGGGCCTGCTCCTGACCGGCCTCGGCTCGGCCTACTACCACTGGGCGCCGGGGAACCCGCGCCTCGCCTGGGACCGCCTGCCGCTGGCCATCACCCTCGTGGGCCTTCTCGACGCGGTCATCGCCGAGCGGGTCGGGGTCCGGGCGGCGCTACGCCTCCTCGGCCCGCTGGTCGCGCTCGCGGCCCTCTCGGTGGGCTACTGGGCGGTCGGCGAGCAGCGGGGCGCGGGCGACCTGCGGCCGTACGCGCTGGTGCAGTTCTACCCGCTGGTGGCCATCCCGCTGATGATCTGGCTGCTGCCCGCGCGCTACACCGCGAGCGTGGGCCTGCTGGCCGCGGCCGGCGTCTACGCGCTGGCGAAGGTGCCCGAGCTCACCGACGGGTGGATCCTCTCGACCACCCGGGTGGTCAGCGGTCACACCCTGAAGCACCTGCTGGCCGCGCTGGCCGGCTACTCCGTCCTGCGGATGCTCCGGCATCGGCGGGCGGTCTGAAAACGAGGACACCATGATGGACGTGCCGACGAAGGGGAAGGTGCTGGGTCGCCTCCGCCGCATCGAGGGCCAGGTCCAGGGCATCCAGCGGATGGTGGAGGAGGACAAGTACTGCGTGGACATCCTGCTGCAGCTCACGGCGGTGCAGGGGGCGGTCGAGCAGGTCCAGAAGCTTCTCCTGGGCCAGCACCTCGAGACGTGTGTCGCGGACGCGGTGCGCTCCGGCAGCTCGCGCGATCGACAGAAGAAGCTCGACGAGCTGCTCGAGGTCTTCTCCCGGTTCTCGGGGCGATAGGAGGCGGCGGTGAGCCCGAAAACGTCCGACGCGCCCCGCCTCGATCTCCCGGTGAAGGGGATGCACTGCGCCGCCTGCGTCGACAAGGTCGAGCGCGCGCTGCGGTCGGTGCCCGGGGTGACGGAGGCGTCCGTCAACCTGGCCACCGAGCGGGCCCGCGTGGAGCTGGGCGGCAAGCCCGCCGGCCTCGCCGAGCTTCGCGCCGCGGTCGCCGCGGCCGGCTACGCGATTCCCGAGGAGATCGCGGTCACCCCGGAGAGCCGCGAGCGGGATCAGGCCGACCGGGCCCGCGACCTGGCGCGACTGCGTCGGAAGCTCGTGGTCGGCGCGATCCTGTCGCTGCCGGTGCTCCTGGGCGGGATGCCGGAGCTGTTTCCCTGGACGCCCGAGTGGCTGCGCGATCCCCGGCTCCTCTGGCTCCTCACCACCCCGGTGCAGTTCTGGGTCGGCGGGCAGTTCCACGCCGCGTTCCTGCGGGAGCTGCGCCACCGCACCACCAGCATGAACACGCTGGTGTCGATCGGCACCAACGCGGCCTACTTCTTCAGCGTGGCGGTGACGCTCTGGCCGCACGCGTTCATGGCCGCGGGGGCGATGCCCTACTTCGAGGCCTCCGCGCTCCTCATGACCTTCCTGGTGCTCGGGCGCTGGCTCGAAGCCCGCGCCCGCGGCGGCACCTCGGAGGCGATCCGCCGGCTCGTCGCGCTCCAGCCCCGCACCGCGCGCCTGGCCGAGCCGGGTGGGGAGCGCGACGTGCCGATCGGCGAGATCGTGCCGGGGGACGTCCTGCGCGTACGCCCCGGTGAGCGCATCGCGGTCGACGGCCTCGTGATCGAGGGCGTCTCCACCGTGGACGAGTCGATGCTCACCGGGGAGAGCCTGCCGGTCGAGCGAGGCCCCGGCGAGGCGGTGGTCGGCGGATCGATCAACCGCACCGGCACCTTCACCTTCCGGGCCACCCGGGTGGGGCGGGACACGGTGCTCGCCCGGATCGTGCGGCTGGTCGAGGAGGCCCAGGGCTCGAAGGCGCCGATCCAGCGGCTCGCCGACCGAGTCGCCGCGGTGTTCGTCCCGGTGATCCTGGGGATCGCGGCGCTCACGTTCGCGGCCTGGATGCTCTGGGGCCCGTCGCCCGCGTTCTTTCACGCGCTGACCAGCACGGTGGGCGTGCTCGTGATCGCCTGCCCGTGCGCCCTGGGCCTGGCCACCCCGACCGCGGTGATGGTGGCCACCGGCCGCGGCGCCGAGCTCGGGGTGCTGATCCGGAGCGCGGAGATTCTCGAGACGCTCCACCGGACGCAGACAGTGGTCCTCGACAAGACCGGGACCCTCACGGTGGGGCGCCCGGCGGTCACCGACGTGGTGCCGGCGGCCGGGGGCGATCCGGACTCGGTGCTGGCGCTGGCCGCCGCGGTCGAGCAGGGCTCGGAGCATCCGCTCGGCGAGGCGATCGTGACCGCGGCCAAGTCGCGCGGCCTCGCGCTGCCGCCCGCGCGCGAGTTCCGGGCGGTGCCGGGGCAGGGCGTCGAGGCGCTGATCGAGGTGGGCCGGGTGCTGCTCGGGAACCGGCGCTTGATGGACGCGCGCGGCGTCGAGCTGGGCGCCCTGGAGGAGGCCGCGCGCCGGCTCGCCCAGGAAGGGCGGAGCGTCGTCCACGTGGCGGTCGCGGGCGAGCCGCGCGGGCTGATCGCGGTGGCCGACGTGCTGCGGCCGGAGGCGCCCGCGGTGGTGGCGGCGCTCCGCGGGCTCGGCGTCGACGTGATCATGCTGAGCGGCGACGCGGAGAGCACCGCGCGGGCGATCGCCGGCCAGGCCGGCATCGACCGGGTCCACGCGGAGGTGCTCCCCGACCAGAAGGCGGCGGAGATCAAGCGGCTGCAGGCCGACGGCCGGCTGGTGGCGATGGTGGGCGACGGCATCAACGACGCGCCCGCGCTCGCCCAGGCCGACGTGGGGCTCGCGATGAGCTCGGGCACCGACGTGGCCATCGACGCGGCCGACGTCACCCTCATGCGGGACGATCTGCGCGGGGTGATCGCGGCGATCGAGCTGTCCCGCCACACGATGCGCATCGTCAAGGAGAACCTGGGGTGGGCCTTCGGCTACAACCTCGTGCTGGTCCCGGTGGCCGCGGGTATGCTCTACCCGATCTGGGGCCTCCAGCTCTCGCCGATCCTGGCCGGGCTGGCCATGGCCCTGTCGTCGGTATCGGTGGTCGCCAACAGCCTGCGGCTCGGCCGGTTCCACCCGAGCGTGCGGGGACAGGAGCGGTGATGGCCAAGGACCCGGTGTGCCACATGGACGTGGATCCGAGGAGCGCGGCGGCCCAGTCGAAGTACCAGGGCCAGACCTATTACTTCTGCGCGGTCGACTGCAAGGTGAAGTTCGACGCCGACCCCGCCAAGTACCTCGGCCGATGATCGGCTCGCCCTTCCTGTCGGGCCGCGACCGCTACGAGCGGGTGATGGATGGACGGGTCGACAATACCCACGACGACGCGTTCACCCACACCGTGCGCCTGAGCGACCCGGACCGGTCCGTGGAGGTCCGCGCGGTCTGTACCGCCTCGCCGGGTTACGAGGTGCAGGAAGCGGGCGCCCGCGTGCTGTCGGGTGCGGTCGACCCGGGCATCGTCGCCGAATTCCCCCGCTTGGCCGGCGCGCGCATGGTTGGCGGCTTCACCAAGTGCCTGGCCGAGATCTGCGGCCCGCGCGAGGGCGCCGGGCTGTTCGTGGACGCGGGCATCGAGGTGGCTCGCCTCGCCCGCCAGGTGACCAGGATGCCGGCCTCCGCGGTCGCCTCGCTGGCTCCGGGCGACGCGGAGGCGTGCTGGGCGCTCGACATGGCGGGGTGGGTCGACCTGCCGGACTCCTGCTTCACCTACAGCCCGGCGGGCCGGGCGCTCTTCGGCACCCGGCCGGTCTCCTCGCCGATGGTGCCCGCGCTCTACAGCCCGCCGCCCGGCGCCCGCGGGGTCTTCACCCGGAAGAAGGTCGCCCGGCTCGTGCTGACCGGCACCCGCCTCCACCTCTTCCACTCCATGCACGACAACGTGCACGGCTTCGACGTGCACTACGAGATCGACCTCGACCGGGAGACCATCGTGGTGGCCGACTCGATCACCTCGCGCCTGCCGTACGCCGGGATCTGCACCGAGCCCCAGGCGCGCATCGAGTCCCTTCGGGGCCAGGCGGTCGACGCGGCCCTCCGCAAGCGGATCCAGAGCCAGATTGGCGGGATCGGGGGTTGCGCTCAGCTCTACGACCTGACCTCGGACCTACTCAAGCTGCTCAGTATTCCTTCAACTAGCTGAGTTACAAGGAATATTTGGATTGATTGACAGTCGGCTGTCGTGGCGCTACATTTCTGTACCGACTGGTCGGTAAATTCAGAGGAGGCCCGAACGATGGCCGTTGGAGCTGCGGTAGCGTCCGAGACGAGGAGTGTGGCGCCCGAGACGAGAAGCACGAAGGGAGCGGCGACCCGCGATCAGATCCTGAACGCGGCCGCGCGGCTCATTCACATCCAGGGCTACCAGTCCACGTCGCTCGACGACGTGCTCCGGGAGAGCGGGGTCGGCAAGGGCAACTTCTACTACTACTTCAAGAGCAAGGAAGACCTGGGCTACGCGATCATCGATCGCATCACGCAGGGATTCGTCGAGCGCAGCCTCGGCCCGGCCTTCGCGGACGCCGACGCCGACCCGGTGACCCAGATCGACGCGTTCCTCGACCGGGTTTTGGAGGCGCAGCGGCTGCGCAATTGCGTGGGCGGCTGCGTCATGGGCAACCTGGCCTCGGAGCTCTCCGACGTGCACGAGGGCTTCCGCCAGCGCCTGGCCGGCGTCTTCGACCTGTGGCGCATCCGGCTCGCGGAGGCGGTGACCCGAGGGCAGGCGCGCGGCCAGCTGCGGGTGGACATGGACGCCTCTTGCGTGGCCCAGTTCCTTGTCGCGGGCCTGGAAGGGGCTATTCTGTTGAGCAAGGTCAACAAGGACATCACGATCATGGAGAGATGCGTCGGGGAGCTGAAGCGGCACCTCACGCTCTATGGGACATGAGCATGTCGACGGTTCACGCACCGAACGGACACGAGCAGGACACGGGCGGCCCGCGGAAGGTGGATCGGGACGCGGAGCTGGTCGAGCGTCTGCGCCGGCAGGAC
>DASZJM010000001.1:0-7766 GCA_035948165.1 Candidatus Methylomirabilota bacterium | reverse complement strand
GGCGCCGGCGCTCTATCGCTTCCGGCAGGTCCACGGCCTCCTCGTCCAGCCGCGCCACGTGGTGTACTCGCTCCGTGGCTGCCTCGATCCGGGGCTGGCCATCTTCAACACGCCCGGGATCGAGGTGATCGCGCTGACCATGCCCGCGGGCGCGGCCGACCTGCGTGCCTGCGGCCTCGCGGACCGGATCTCGGAGCTGGTGGTGGAGCCACTGGACGACCCCGAGGGGCTGCGCCGGGCGCACGCGCACCTCTTCGCCAATCGCGGCGTCCGCTACCTCGACTGCGAGGGAGGACAAACTGTTCTCCGCGCGCTCCACCGCGCCGGTCTCCTCGACGAGGTGTTCCTCACCGAGACCGACGTGGTGGTGGACGAGTCGCGTCACGCGCGCGTGCTGAAGACCTTCGAGTTCGAGCGCGAGGACGCCGAGCTGATCGCGGAGGGGCGCACCGGGCTTGCCAGCCCGTGGCGCTTCCGCCGCTGGCGGTTCAACCGCCGCTGATCGCTTCGCGCGAGCCGCCGCGCCGGCGCTAGCCGCCGAAGTTCTTCTTGAAGAACTCCTTGATGTTCTCGCCGCTGAACTTGGCGCCCTCGACCACCGTGTTGCCGATGCCCTTGGCGGTCTGCTTCACGCCCGGCACCACCTCGCCGTGCCCCATCTGCTTGGCGCCCTGCTCGACCTGCTTGGTCGCGGCGTCGACCTTGGTCTTGTCGGCCGCGCCCGCGACGCCGCAGGAGAGACCGACGGCCGCGAGGAAGCCCGCGCTCATCCAGAATCCGCGAAGTGTTCGCCTGGCAATGTTCATGGCTCGTCCTCCTGGCCCTTCAACAGCATCGGGCATGCCAGAGGCTTGCCGCTCTGTATATACTGGCCTTCTCGTGCGCCGCGCGCGGCGGCCCGCCGACGCGTCCCGCGGTCCAGAAAGATTGACCGGGTCGGTTCTCAGCGCACCCTCACCCCCAACCTCGGTCGAGCCAACCTCGGTCGAAAAGGATGGCCCGTTGCCGGATCCGAAGACGTCGAGCGACGAGATCCGGATCTCGAACCGGGCGACCTACTGGCCGGTGGCGCCGATCGACGTGCTCCTCTCCGCGCCGCTCGTGACGCGCGCGCTGCTGGGGGTCACGCCCGTGGGCCGGCTCGTGCAGGGGGTCGCGCTCGGCCTGTACTTCGGCTGCGCGATCCGTGACTGGAGCGATCGCCGGGGCATCCGCAAGATCGCCTTCCGGCGCGAGTTCGGCGCCGACCTGCACCACGCGGAGTCCATGCCGCGTGAGACGCGGGAGGCGGAGGTGCGCACGCTCGCGGGCCGCCTCAACGACGAGCTGGTGCTCGGGCGGGTCCCGCGCCGCGAGCTGGCGGTGGAGGTCGATCGCCACCTGACCCGATACATCGCGGGCATCACCGGCCAGCGCGTGCACACCAGCGCGGCGGTGCGCGACTTCGCGCTGGTCGGGCTGGCCTTTCCGTTCGCCCTGGGCGCCTGCGACATCTTGACCGGCGACGTCGCGATCTTCCGGGACACCGGGCTCCTCGAGCCGCACGTCATCGCGCACGAGTTCAGCCACCGGAAGGGCTACTGGCAAGAGCTGTACGCGCAGGTCCTCGGCTATCTCGCGCTGGCGTCGTCCGGCGAGCCCGTGCTGCGGCAGTCGGCGCTGCTGGAGCGCCTGCACCGCAACCTGCGCGTGCTCGCGGGCAGCGACCGCCCCGCCCTCGACCGGCTGATGTCGGACGCCGCGCTGCGGCCCGAGCTCCGCGCCCTGCTGCGGGAGCTCCGGCAGCCGCTGACCGGCATCGAGCGCGGGGTCGAGGCGGGGATGCGCCGGCTCTACCACCTCCGGATGCGGGCCACCGGGCAGGCCGGGATCTCCGACTACGACCTCGGCTTCACGAACTTCCTCTACACGTTCGAGACGAGCCCGACCGCGCGACAGCGGCCCGACGCCGCGGGCGCCCTGCACCGACGGCCGGCCTGAGCGACGCGGCGGTCAGTCGAAGCCGACGATCTCCACCCAGTTGGCGCCCTTGCCGGTCGGGTACTGCCGCAGCAACGAGAGCGCCCCGCTCGCCTGGTCGATGGCGAAGACCGAGATCGTGTCCGACTTCTCGCCGGTGCAAAGCAGGAACCGTCCCTTCGGATCGATCGCGAACCCGCGCGGCTGCTTCTCGGTGGGCGTGCTCCCGAGGTAGGTGAGCTTCCCGGTCGCCCCGTCCACCCCGAAGGCGCCCAGGGAGCTAGAGGTCCGCTCCGAGACGTAGAGGAACTTCCCGTTCGGCGTCAGGTGGATGTCGGCGGCCCAGATGTCGTTGTCGGTGTTGCGCGGCGGCGGGCCTCCGGGCGCTCCGACGGCGCCGCGCGGCGCGCCCGGCACGAGCTTGGAGTCCGCGGGCAGGCCCGAGACCGCGCTAACCTCGGTGAGCAGGCCGGTCTTGGCGTCGAGCGAGAACGTGGTCACGGTGGCCATCAGCTCGCTGAGCGCGTAGAGGAACTTGTTGTCGCCCGAGATCACGAAGTGCCGCGGGCCCACCGACGGCTTCATGAGCGCCACCGACGGGGTGTTGGAGGCGAGCCGTCCGCGCTTGGCGTCGAACGTGAACTGGAAGATCTCGTCGGTCCCCAGGGTGGGCACGAAGGCGAACCGGTTGCTCGCGTCGACCCGGATCGAGTGCGCGTTGCGCCCCACCGGGATGACCTGGAGCGGATCCGGCGCGACCTTTCCGTCGGTCCCGACCGCGTTCACGCTGATCAGGTGGGCGCCGTAGGAGGCGCCGAAGAGGAAGCGGCCGGTGCGGTCGAGCGAGATGTAGGGGAAGCTCTCCGCGAGGGGGGAGACGGCCAGGGGCCGGAGCGCCCCGGTGCCCGCGTCGATCGTGTAGGCGTGCACCGCGTACGGCTTGGACCGCACGCCCGCGTAGAGGAACCGGCGGTCGGGGCTGACCGCCATCGGCATCACGACCTTCGCCGCCGCCACCCGCGGGCCGGGCACGAGGCCGCCGCCGGGCTCGAGCGTGTAGGTGCCGATGTCGCCATCGTCGGCGTTCGACACGTACACGAACGTGCCCGCGCCGGCCGGAGCGACCCCGACCAGCGCGAGCAGCACGACCAATCCGGCCAGCGCAAGAGACCTCATTGTCTCCCTCCGTGTCGGGGCTCAGGCGCCCGCGAACAGGCTCTTCTTGATGATCGCGTGCACGCCCCAGTTGCCGTCGACCACCTGGGTCACCCCGAAGTCGACCGCCACCGACATCAGCGAGATGGCCTCGTCCTCGCTCAGGCCCTTGGTCGTCATCAGGAAGTGGCGCATCTTCCGGAACGCGTCCTTCATGGCCAGGTCGACCGAGGACTTCTCGTAGATCTTGCTCTGCGCGTCGGCGCCGAGCTCGGCCAGGTAGTTCGCGTAGCTGAACCCGTGCAGCACCCACTCGTCCTGGGTCTCCAGCAGCGGGTAGTTCAGCTCGGCCAGCGCGGTCCCCGCGAGGCTCGCCCGCTTGTGCACGATGAGCTGGAAGGTGCCGGTGAGCGAGCACTCGATCGCGGTGCCGCAGAGCTCGGAATCGCCCTGCGAGGCGTGCGAGTCGCCCGCCGAGAGCAGCGCCCCCTTGACCGAGACCGGGTAGTACATCGTGGCGCCCTTGCCGATGCGCCAGTCGTCGATGTTGCCGCCGGTGTAGCTCGGCGGGATCGAGTCCACCATGTCGGCCTCGGCGGGGGCCAGGCCCAGCACGCCGAAGTGCGGCCGGATGGGCACCCGGATGTTCTTGAGCACCCCCTGGGTCTCCTGCACGGTGCGGTGATCGACCGGCACCCCGGGGTAGTCGATCGTCTTGTGCACCACCCCGGACGGATCGGTCTGCGGCGTCCAGCGGAAGTTGTAGACCCCCTTCGCCCAGTTGCGCTCCCCGCTCGCGTCGACCTCGTAGATCGTGATGACCTCGCGCGGCTTGGGCTCGGTCAGCAATTCCTTGTAGTGGAAGCCCCACCACGCGGCCGCGTTGCTGCCGAAGCTCTTGCCCTTGTACTGCGGGTTCGCGCACGGCCGCGGCTTCACGTCGATGATCCGCACCTCGAGGATGTCGCCCGGCTCCGCCTCGCGCACCGCGACCGGCCCGGTGCAGATGTGCACGCCGAGGCCCTCGCCCGCGCCCCGGCCGAAGAGCGTCGGGTTCATCGGGCCCGCCCCGCGGCGGTCCACGCCCTTGCGCTGCTTGTCCCAGTAGAAGACGCTCTCCGCCCCCGGGTCGCCCTTCACCATCCGCTCGGCGTCGTCGTTGGCGTGGTGGGTCAGCACCTCGATGGTGACGAAGTCACCGGAGCTCACCTCGACCTGGGGCTTCAGCAGCTTGCTGAAGTACCCCCAGTGCACCGTCTTGTCCGTCGCGGGCACGTAGTAGTGGTTCTTGCTGCCCGGCACCATGCCCGGCTGGGCCTGCGCGGTCGTCACCGACGAGAGCCCGGCCGCCGCGAAGGACGCCGCCGCGCCGCCCGCCGCCATCGCGCCCTTGAGGAACGCGCGGCGGCCCTCGTTGGTCGGTGGGGCGGAGTCGTCGCGCTCGCCCTCGGTCCCCTCGCCGCTTCCGCCGTGAGTGATCTTCGCCATGTGTTCTCCCTTTCCTGCTCGGACAAGACGTGAAGAGGTGTGGGGGATCGCCACAGCGTCGTCGCGGGCGCTGCCCGACTCATGGGCAGGGGTGAGTCCGTCGTGGACTCGAAAAGCCGCGGAGAGAATAGCAGGGTGGTCCGGCCCGCTCAAGGGCCGGAAGCGACGCGCGCGCCCTCAGGCCGCCGGCACGACGCCCCGGCAGGACCACGCCACCGCGGTGTAGGAGCGCGGCCCGTCCGGCGCGCCGGCCAGGTACGCGTCGCGCAGGTGCCGCTCGAGCCGCGCCCGCTCCGTCGCGCCGAGGCCGGCGACGTAGGCGCCGATCGGCCCCTCGCCGCGCAGGAGCGGCTCCCAGTAGTCGGCGAAGTCGGCGTGCTCCATGCGCACCAGCAGGGAGCGCTCGTCGACCTGGGTGAGCCCCGCCGCCCGGAAGAGCCGCGCGAGGCCGCCGGGGCCGGTCACCGCCTTCGACATGGCGCGGCCCCGCATGTCGGCGGCAGCCGGGTCCAGCACCGCGGCGGTGTCCCAGAACATGCGCATGGCGGTCATCCCGCCGCCCGAGTCCCACACCGCCGCGGCGACCGCACCACCCGGGCGGACGACCCGCCGCATCTCCACCACCGCCCCCGCGGGATCGGACACGAAGTGCAGGACCAGGAGCGAGACCGCGCGATCGAAGCGTGCGTCGGGAAAGTCGAGCTTGGCCGCGTCGCCCTGCTCGATTCGGATACGCGGATCGGCGTTCCGCGCCCGGGCCGCGTCGACGTAGACCTGGGCGTAGTCGATGGCGGTCAGCTCCGCGAAATCGACCGTGCGCGCCAGGGTGAAGGTGAGGCTGCCGGTGCCGCAGCCGACCTCGAGCAGCCGCTCACCCGCCGCGGCGCCGGCGTGGTCGACGAAGAGCGGTGCGAGCCGGCGACTCCAGCGGCCCATGACCTGCTCGTAGCTCCCCGCGTCGCGGGCGTTGAACATCGAC
Source organism: Candidatus Methylomirabilota bacterium (assembly GCA_035948165.1). GTDB lineage: Bacteria > Methylomirabilota > Methylomirabilia > Rokubacteriales > CSP1-6 > CAMLFJ01. The sequence goes on along the minus strand of DASZJM010000001.1, from coordinate 2,185 downwards.
GGCATGGCGTCGCTCCTCGACCTGATCGATCTGATCGACTGGCCGGTTGGGCTAGCGGGCTTCCAGCAGGGCGCTCAGCTCGGCGCTGGATCCCGGCAGCATCTCGGAGGCGGGTGCCAGGTAGACGCCGCCGGGCCGGGTGTCGCGGGTGATCAGCGCCCCCGCGCCGATGATGCAGCCACTCGCGACCCTGACCCCCTCCCGCACCATGGCGTTGGCGCCGATGATGCAGTAGGGCTCGATGGTGCACTCGCCCAGGACCACGCTATGCGGTCCGAGGAAGCAGTGATCCTGGATCTCGGTATGGTGACCCACCACACTTCCGCTCTCGACGATCACGTCGCGGCCGAGCCGCGTGAAGGGCTTCATCACGACGTTCTCGTAGACGAAGCAGTTCTCCCCGAGCGTCGATCCCGGCCATGTCACGGCCCGGGAGCTGACGTACGTGACGAACCGGTAGCCCCTGGCCTGGGCCTGCTCGAACTTCTCCGCCCGGAGCTGGTTGACCCGCTTCAGGCCCAGGGGAACCGCCATCAGATACTCCTCCGGCGGATAGCGCTGCGTGATCTCCTCGAACGGAACCACGGGACAGCCCCGCAGCTCGTCCTGCTGGATGTGCGCCCGGTCCACCGTGAACGCCACGACCTCGTGGGGAGAATCGTGGCTCAGATAGAAGTGGTTCGTCTCCGCGAACCGCGCGTTACCGAACAGCACCACCTTGCTCACTCTCGAGCTCCCTCGCGGTCGGCCGCCTGCAAGAACGCGGTCAGCTTGTGGACCGTAGGATAGCGAAACAGATCCGCGATCGCCACCGGCCGGGCCACGAGCGGCCTGACGCGCCGGTGCAGCTGGATGACCAGCAAGGAGTGTCCGCCCAGGTCGAAGAAATCGTCGTGAACGTCGATCCGCTGGACGCCCAGGACTTCCTGCCAGATCGCAATGAGCTGCCGCTCCAGCCCCCCGAGTGGCTCGGAGGGAGCCGGCGCTGCCGGGACGACCGGCACCGGCGTCGCGCCCGGTGGTGGAAGGGCCTTGCGGTTGATCTTCAGATTGGGCGTCAGCGGGAGCTCGCGCATCTCGACGAAGTGCGACGGCACCATGAACTCGGGCAGCTTCGCCCGAAGATGCTCGCGCAGGGCGGCCAGGGGGACACCGGAGGCTCCGGTCGGCGTCACGTACGCGACCAGGCGCTGGTCTCCGGGAGTATCCTCACGAGCCAGCACCACGGACTTGCCGACCGCCGGGTGCCCGTCGAGCAGGGCCTCGATCTCGCCCAGCTCGATGCGATAGCCGCGCAGCTTCACCTGCTCGTCGCTCCGGCCGAGAAATTCGACGTTGCCGTCGGAACGATAGGCGGCCACGTCCCCGGTCCGGTAGAGGCGTCCGTCGGGATCGCCGAAGAGGTCGTGCACGAATCGGTCGCCGGTGAGATCGGGCCGCCTCCAGTATCCGCGAGCGACGCCCTTCCCGCCGATGTACAGATCCCCCGGCGTGCCCACCGGCACCGGCTGCATGCGGTGGTCGAGGATGTACAGCGCGGTGTTGGCAATCGGCCGTCCGATGGGAACCGTGGTCTCGCTGCCGGTGAGCGTGTAGGTGGACGACCAGACCGTGGTCTCCGTGGGCCCGTACATGTTGACCACTTGCCCGAGGACCAGCTCGCCCAGGGTCTGCGCCTGTGAAGGAGACAGCGCCTCGCCCCCCACGAGCATCGCCTTCAACCCGCGCAGGGCGAGACGCGACTCTCGATCCGCGGTCAACAGGGTGGCCATCGAGGGGGTGCACTGCAGATGCGTCACCTTGTGGCGGGCGATCAGGGCCGGGACGGCCGAGGACCCCGCCGCGGGCGCCGGCTCATTGCCGGCCAGCTCCCGCAAGCGGTTCAGATGCTCCAGATGCTGGAGCGCCGCCGAGGAGGCGACTCCGAAGTCGATCAGGCACGCCAGCTCGTCGATCCCGATCGTCTTCAATCGCTGCACCATCGCGAGGCAGGTCTCGACGGTACCAAACAGGCCGCTGGTCTCGAAGTACCGCTCGAAGGCGTGGCTCAGGATGGCCGACTTCTCCTCCGGCGTGAGGCTCTCGGCCGCGAACATCTGGCTGAGGGTCTGCCCGGTCGCGGAGGCGCGCTCCTTGAACGCGGGGAACGACCAGGCGGCCTGCTCGGTCAGGTCCAGCGCGCTGG